>DCGD01000091.1 GCA_002315195.1 Prevotellaceae bacterium UBA1787
GTGTATCGTCCGCTTCTGTCGTGGTCGTCCCATGTCTGCGTAGCCATTTGGATGGGTACCAGGAGGCAAGCGGCCGACACAATGGCGGCCTTTGCGCTCTCACCCAATTTCAGGTTTTTCAGCCATTCAATGATGGCAGCGACGCCGAGGCCAATCCAAATGGCGAAAGCATAGAAAGAACCGGCATAGGCATAGTCGCGTTCACGAGGTTGGTTCGGGGTTTGGTTCAGGTACAAGACAATGGCGATACCCGTCATGAAGAAAAGGAAGAAAACAATCCAGAATTGTCGGATGCCTTTCTTTCCACGATAAGCCTGCCAGAAAAGACCCAGCAAACCAAGTATCAGCGGAAGCATGTAGAACTTGTTGCAGCCCTTGTTGTTTTTCAGAAGGTCAGGCAACTTGCTTTGGTCGCCCAACCGCAGATTGTCCAAGAAAGGAATACCTGAAATCCAGTTTCCGTGTTCACATTCCCCAAGCCCTTGGATGTCATTTTGGCGGCCTGCGAAATTCCACATGAAATAGCGCCAATACATGAAATTAAGTTGGTAGGATAAGAAAAAGCGGAGGTTGTCCAATTGTGTCGGCATCTTGATATATTGGACTTTGCCATCACCGCGGTCCCATTCCACCTGTTTTCCTTCCACGCCACCAAGCCAGCCTTCGTATTCCTGCGCATGATGTTCGTCCCAAATGCGCGGGAACAGCATGTTCTGTGCATATTCATAATCCCCCTTGTTGCCAATCTGCTCATACTTGTCGGGTTCATCGGCGGAATGTTTCTCAACGCGTTGGAATATGGGGGCGCCCTTTGAACGGACGGGTACCAGATAGTCACCCTCTCGGACGGTTTTCACTTGCGAAGTATATGCGGGTCCATAGAGCAAGGGAGTAGAACCATATTGGTCGCGGTTGAGATATTCTCCCAGCGTAAACACGTCCTCAGGTGAGTTTTGGTCCATGGGAGGATTGGCGGTGGAGCGTATGACGATGACAGCGTAAGTGCTGTAGCCAATCATCAGCATCAGGAAGCACAAAAGCGTAGTATTGAGTATTCTGGGAAGTTCCGCAGTCTTTTGAATTTTCGTATTCTTCATCAACAGAAAAGCCAAAACGCCCAACACGATGATTCCCAATAGAACACATCCTACTCCGAAACCATAGAAAGGAATGCCGAGCATTGCCACCGACAGAAGGAACGATATGTTCATTCTCTTGCGGTTCGTCGATACGTAACTTTCATATATCGCCCAGATTATGGTAATGAACAAAAGGACAACATAGATGATTTCTCCGGTATTGAACGACATTCCCAGTGTATTGACGAAGAGCAGTTCGAACCATCCCGCAATCTTGACGATGCCGGGGACTATGCCATACAGGATGGCGGCCAGCACCACGAAAGACAAGATCAGTACAAGCAGCGAACCTTTGAGGTTGCTCTTGTCGCCGGACTTGCGGTAATAGTAAACCAACAGAATGGCAGGGATGCAAAGCAGGTTGAGCAGGTGCACGCCAATGGAAAGCCCCATCAAGTAAGCGATAAGTACCAAATACCTGTCACTGTGCGGCTTGTCGGCGTTGTCCTCCCATTTCAGTATCAGCCAGAATACCACCGCCGTAAACAAGGAAGAGAAAGCATAGACTTCCCCCTCAACCGCGCTGAACCAGAACGTGTCGCTGAAAGTGTAGGCCAAAGCACCCACGACGCCTGCGCCCATGATGGTAATCAGTTGCGCGGAAGTCTCGACTATGCCCTTGTGGCAGATGAGTTTGCGTGTAAGATGGGTAATTGACCAAAAAAGGAACAAGATGCAGGCGGCGCTCATCAGGGCCGACATCATGTTTACCATCATGGCAACCTTTGACGTATCACTCACAAATTGTGTGAAGATATTTCCCATCAGCATGAAGAAAGGCGCCCCGGGTGGATGACCGACTTCCATCTTGAATGCAGTTGTAATGAACTCGGGACAATCCCAAAAACTCGCGGTAGGCTCAATGGTTGAACAATAGGTAAACGCCGCTATGGCAAATACCACCCAACCCAGCACATTGTTGATACGATTGTATTGATTTATCATGTTTAATGAAACTTATGCTTTTACATTTGTAATTAGGGAGCAAAGTTACGCCAAAACCATGAGTACACGAAATTTCATGCGATAATTCTTAAAAAACAGGTTTTGGTTTTGAATGATTTCCAAATTATTGCAGCACCTCATCTCGCAAAGTCATGGTCGGCTAATGGCACTTTGCAGGTTTCAGAAACTTTTCCACATGTGTTCCTTTTCAAAATTCAAAATAGCGTTCCCAAGATTGTATCTTGTGGACCGGTTTCTATTTTCATGTTTTCGTGGGTCATGATTCAGGCTGTCGGACAAAATGCTTTTACATGCAAGTCTGTCATGCATCTATCGGCAACATGACACCGCACTGATAATCCGGTGAATTTATGTCGGTGCCCTGGTACCATTCCATGCAGGAGGAATTTTTCGCCCATTTGTACTCGGGATGCAGGGGAAGCCACTCCTTGTGGAATTTGGCGAACTGTTCCTGAAAGGCTTTCATGCCGCCTTCAAAAAACACTTTCAGCCACCGTCCGCTGTGAATTGGGAACAGCCTCATGCACTCGGGGACGTCGCCTCCCTTGTATAGACCCCCTATCACGTATGTAAAAGTGTACCTGTTGCATTTCGTGAAGTTTTCCGTTACACAAGTGGCGCAATTGTGGTTGGGCAAGTTGCATACGCAAAGCCCAAACTCGCCTACGTTGTTCTCCAAGGCCGCTTTCTGAAAATCATCGGGAACCTTGCCTTCAATGAATACGGGCTTCACTATTTTTTCAACATATTCACCCCAAAACCGGGCACAAGCCTCAGGCTGACTGAAAGGGATGTCCTTATACATGCCGATAATCCGTGCATCTTTCAAAGTAATTGTCTCGTGTCTCATGTTCTCACCTTTAACATTTACAATGCAAAGTTACGACAAAAGAAATAGATATGGGCTGATTATGCCATTATGGTTGTAAATTTCTTGTAGCAATACTTAAAATTTGAAATATGTTCATATTTTAAGGTGAAATCATGCAAGTGTCAAAAAAAAATGCGAATTTTGCAAGACAATACAGATAATCTGTTTTCAACGTGTTGAGGTTAAAAATTTAATATCATTCATCAGCAATTGTGAACAAACAAAATTTTAATATCAAATAAATGAAGAAATTGACATTGTCTCTGTTCGCGGCACTGATTGGCGTGTGTGCTATGGCAGAAGTGAATTATCAGGTGGTACCGCTACCACAAAACATCCAGTTGGACCCTCAGGGTCGCAAAGTTACCTTGACCAAGGGTCAGTCCGTGTTCTATCCTTCGGAAAACGCCAAGATGAAGCGCAACGCTGAGTTCATGCAGGCGTATTTGGGATTGAAGCCGGAGGCGGCCGTTGTGACAAAATCCAAGAAAAAGGGTGGCAATCAGGTCAAGATTGAATTGACCCTCGGCTTGAAGAATGAAAATCCCGATGCATACCAAATAACCGTTGGCAAGACAGGCATCAACATCCAGGGTGCCAGCGAGAGTGGCGTATTCTATGGAATCCAGACTTTGCGCAAGAGCATCATGAACGAATATTCCAGTACTGTCGATTTGCCGTGGGCAACCGTAAGCGGAGAACCGCGCTTTGGCTATCGTGGTTGCATGCTTGACTGCGCCCGCCACTTTTTCCCCGTATCGTTCATCAAGACCTACATTGACATTCTTGCGTTGCATGGTGTCAACAAGTTCCACTGGCACCTCACCGATGACCAGGGTTGGCGCTTTGAGGTGAAAAGCATGCCCGAACTGGCAAAGAAAGGTAGTTATCGTCCTTATACAATCATTGGTCACAATGTCGGCTTGAACGACCCAAAGAATGTCATCTACGATGATACCCCCGAGGAAGGTTACTATACGCAAAGTGAACTGAAGGAAATCGTGGCATACGCAGCCGAACGCTATATTACGATTATTCCTGAAATTGACCTTCCCGGCCACATGGTAGCCGCTCTGAGCGTATTTCCGGAGTTGGGTTGCACGGGCGGTCCGTATTTTGTCCGTCCATACTGGGGCGTGGATCCCGACGTGCTTTGCGCGGGAAATCCCAAGACCCTGGAATTCATCAAGACTGTTTTGGGAGAACTGTGCGAGGTGTTCCCAAGCAAGTATATCCACATTGGCGGAGACGAAAGTCCGCGCGTACGTTGGGAGTCTTGTCCAAAGTGTCAGGCTAAGAAGAAAGAACTGAAGCTTGACAACGAGGCGCAGTTGCAGACATACATTCTAAAGGAAGTGGAGAAATTCCTTGCAGGCAAGGGACGCGAGTTGATAGGTTGGGATGAGATACTTGAAGGCGGATTGAGCGAAGGCGCCACCGTAATGAGCTGGCGCGGCTACAAGGGCGGTATCGAAGCCGCACGTCAGCATCACCGCGTCATCATGACCCCGACTGACAACTGCTACATAGACTACTACCAATTGAAGAACCAGCATCAGCAGCCGTTGGCCATCGGTGGCTACCTCCCCGTAAGCAAGGTTTACGACATGGAACCCGTACCTGAATCCCTGACGGCGGATGAAGGAAAATGCATCATCGGCGCCCAGTGCAACCTTTGGACCGAATATGTGTTAAGTCCTGATCATGCCATGTACATGTTGCTTCCACGCCTTGCTGCCATGAGTGAAGTGCAGTGGCGCCAGGCTGGTACCAAGAATTTCAATTCATTCAAGAACCGTTTGGTCAATCTTGAGAAATCCTATGGCAAACTTGGCTACAAGTATTGCGGCATGTTTGAATAAACTTTCTTGAAAAACCACAAGGTGTAAGCCGTTGCAGTGACCTGCAACGGCTTTGCTTTTGTTTGCGGTAGGTTTAGGGATAGCATAATCATGTTCAACAGAAAAAAAAAGGGGTTATCGTGGTGTTTTATGCAAATTTTCCGTAAGTTTGCAGTCATATAAAATTAATCCATTATGAAAAGAATAATTTTAGTTTTTGCGACAATGCTTGGTGCATTGTTTGCTATGCCCGTGCAGGCGCAGGATATTCCCCAGGGACCCGAAGGCAATGGTCATCCCAAACCATCTTTGGAAGGCATTTGGCAGTTGTGCACATTTCAGAAGGATGACAAAGGCGAGGTATCTCTTCATCTTTCTCCCATATTGAAAACAATCAATTCAGATGGCAGTTATGCCACCGTAATCACAAAAACCACCAGCGGCGGTTCGATGATTGCAGAGTCGGGGAATGCGTCAAAATTGAATGACAGTGTCATTGTTCAAGTTCCCCGCGCCTCACGCCGCATGGAAAACCAACAAAAGCCCGACACCATTACTTTCCAACTCAAAGGTCCGCAATGGCTGGTGATAGAAAGCAAAAACCCGGAGGGGAACACATTCCATGAGATATGGATGCGTCTGCGTCCCAATCCCTCTGCAAAAAGCATATTGGACGCATTGAAAAAAGGAGAGGAACCAACCGAAATGCCCAACATGGAACCAGGTAACAAAGAAAGCAAGAGAGGAAAGATGCGTCAGAGAATGCCCTTTGGCAACAATTCCGGTGGCATGGAAATGAACATGGGTGGCAATGACGACAACGGCAGCGGAAACTGGAAGAATGAAGATTAAAAGACAGGTTCGACGGGTTTTATAATGAGTGAGAATAACGTAGGTATCAGGTTGCGTGAAATAGACGTAAGCAACCTGCTGCGCAAGATGCGCAAAAAATGGAAGTTGTTTGCGGTTGTGCTATGTATCGTAATGATAGTGAGTGCGTCCTTGATTTTCTGTGTGCCGCGATATTATACGTGTTCCGTCAAGCTGGCTCCCGAAACGGCCAGTTCCGGCATAGGGTCCTTGGGGTCTTTGGCCGCTTCGTTCGGTGTGAACATCGGCAGTGGAGAGTCGCCCGATGCGATACTTCCGGAGTTTTATCCCGACGTGATGCGCAGCGTTGATTTCGAAACCTCCATGTTCCCGGTCAAAGTGACTTCAAAAGACGGAGAAATCAACACCACTTATTATGATTATCTGCTGAACTACCAAAAGGCGGCCTGGTGGATGAAAGGGTTGGGTTGGGTACTCAAACTCATCAAACCAAAGCCGCAGTCCACGCATTCAAAAGGAAAGAAACAGGGCATCGACCCGTTTGAACTCACGTTGATGGAAAGTGAAATCGCCAAGACCGTTGGAGGAAACATAAGGTGCGCCGTTGACAAGAAGACTCAGGTCATAACACTCACCGTACAGGATCAGGACCCGCTGATTAGCGCCTTGATAGCAGATTCCGCAAAAAACAGGCTCCAGCAATTCATGATTCAATACCGTACCGGCAAAGCCCGCGGAGACTTGCAACATGCGGAGAAACTGATGGAAGAGGCCAAGGCGGCATATAAGGACGCCCAGAAGCGGTACGCTTTATTTGCGGACGCAAACGATGGCATATATCTGCCGTCCTACAAGGTGAAGATGGAAGAATTGGAAAACGAAATGCAGTTACAGTACAACAGTTATCAGGCCATGGTGCAGCAAGTACAGATGGCCCAGGCAAAAGTCCAGGAGCGTATTCCCGCTTTCACCACACTGCAGTCCGCCACGGTTCCCATCAAGCCGGCTGGTCCCAAGCGGGTGGTCTTCATAGCCTTTTGTATGTTTGTAGCGTTTATTGTCACCACCATCCATGTTTATCGGAAGGCTGCTTGAGGGGGATAAACGCACCATCTTGATGAAGAAGAACATCATCGGGTCTTTTCTCGTGAAGGGTTGGAGCGGTGTTGTTCAGTTGTTGCTGGTACCGGTCACCTTGGCGTGTCTAAACGCATACGAATATGGAATATGGCTCACCATCAATGCGTTGCTCCTTTGGGTGGATCAATTTGACATAGGTCTCGGCAACGGTCTTCGCAACAGTCTCGCCGAGGCTTTGGCGCACAATGACAAAGAAAGGGGGAGGGTACTGGTCAGTACCACGTTGGTCATGTTGGTAGGCATCATTGTTCCTTTGGTGCTGTCTCTCAGTTGCTTGATACACGTCGTTGACTGCCATGCGCTGTTGAATGTGGATGCCACACAGGTTCCGCATCTTGAAAGCATACTCGTAGCCTCCCTTGCGCTCGTAGGCGGGACGTTCATCTTTAAATTCATAGGGAACGTCTATTTGGCGCTTCAGCTGCCCGCCATCAACAATCTGCTGATTACCTTAGGGCAGACGGTAGCCTTGCTGTTGGTCTTTATACTGTCGCAAGTTCATGACCAATCGCTGATGCACGTAGCCGTAGCCTATACGTTGTCCCCCTTGTTGGTTTACTTGTTGTCATATCCAATCACCTTCACCCGATTTGCATACCTGAGGCCTTCCTTGCGCCTGTTCCGCCGAAAGGAACTGAAGGGTCTGTTGGGCATGGGTTGCAAATTCTTCATGGTGCAGGTTGCGGGGCTGGTGCTTTTTGCGACATCCAACCTGGTAATATCCAAAATGTTTTCACCAGCGGAAGTGACCCCTTACCAGATAGCCTACCGTTATTTCAGTCTTTCGGTCATGGTGTTCACGCTCATCGCCGCGCCCTTGTGGTCTGCTTCAACCGATGCGTACGCAAAGAACGATTGGTCATGGATAAGTGGCACGATGCGAAAAATGAGGCGCGTCCTTGCGCTGTTTTTCCTTTTGTTGGTAGTGATGACGCTTGTCGCCAATTTTGTTTATGGAATATGGGTGGGCCTGGGCATCAAAATTGGCATGTGGTTGTCAGCGACAATAGCCTTTTATCAGTTTGTCCTCATCTACAGCACCTGCTATTCCAATGTACTTTTCGGGATAGGCAAGATTAGGGTCATCACCATCGTTACCATGTTGGAGGCGGTGGCATACATACCCCTCGCCTACTTCATGGGGAAGGCGTTTGGTACGGTCGGCATTGTCATGGCATTGACCATAGTCAACATGGCTTGCGCCGTCACCAACAGAATACAGTTCAGTATGATAATTCGGGGCGTTGCTTCCGGAATTTGGAATAAATAGCGCCATGTATCTTGAGGCTACCATATTAATCATCTTCTTTCTGCTGATGGCAGTAGGTTTCCGTCTCCTGAGTCGTCACATCTTCTCTCCGTGGATGGTGACTTTGGTGGTGTGGATAGGCATATTGTTTTTGTATGTAACCGTTGACCATGGCCTTTACGACATAACCAATCAGTTGATTAATGGGCTTCTCATTTGGGTGTGCAGCTTCAGCGTAAGCAGTTACGCGGGGTTTCGGCTCAGTCCCAACAACAAGGCACCGGAATGGGAGGTGTGTGAAAAGAATCTCGACATCATTACCATCTGTTGCGTGTTGGTGGTGCCCTATGCCACTTACAAGGCCGTGCAGAACGCCATGATGATAGCTTCTCCTGAAGGCTTGTTTTATACGCTGCGCGAGCAAATGCTGGACAGTGAGATGTTTGACATGGGCATAGCCAAATATTTCGTATATATCGTATATGTCGTCCTTATCATAGAGGCCAATCGCATACAGCTGCATCGTTGGCGGCTCGCGCTGATGATTGTCATCGGTTTCTTGTTCATTCTCATCTCCATGTCCAAGACGACCATATTCATGTACATCATCTCCGTGCTGTATTTGCTCTATTCCAACGGAAAAATATCTTTGAAGCCCATAGCCATCTTCTTCTGCAGTTTTTTCTTTCTGGGTCTGCTGCTCCAGTTGGTGCGCGGGGGAGAAGAAGACACTTCCATGGACAGTGAATCCATACTGTGGTTCCTGGCGGTCTATGTCGTGTCGCCCATGCAGGCGTTTTGTACCGACATAGCCAATTCCTCCAATGAATGGGGACAATACACCTTCCGTACGCTCTATGGTTTTCTGCAGCATTTGGGTTTCAACGTAGAGGTGTCGCGGGTCATTGAAAAATGGGTGTGGGTCCCGTTGCCCACCAATGTATATACCATCATGTCGCCATATTTCCGTGACTTCGGTTATTGGGGCCTTTTCGTTTTTGGAACGCTTGAGGGTTTTGTCAGTGGCATCCTGTTTCGTCTGGGCGTTACCGGCAATACCATCGTCAAATATCTGTACACCTACGTACTAGTATATATCTTCCTGCAATTCTTTCAGGAAAACTTTTTCCTTGCGGCATCTTCGTTCATGTACATCACGGCGTTGTTGCTGTTTTGCCACATACGTTTTAAATTTAATTTCAAGCATAAAGACAGATTCTGAATTTCCAAATGAACAAATCCCTTTTCTATATCGTTGTCGTGTTATATGGAAAACAACCGCGACAATCCACCACCTTGATGTCACTGTCAGCCATGGCTGCGGAGGAAAAACGAGACTTGCGCCTCTGTATCCGTGACAATAGTCCCGAGCCTTTTTCTGAGCAACAGAAATCCGAACTCAACGGAATGCTTGCCAACATACGATATGAGTATCGCCATAACAAGGGTGACAATCTACCTCTTTCCCGCATCTACAACGAAAGCATACACGAATTGGACGAAAAGGAGTACCTTGTACTCTTTGACGACGACTCCGAGTTCACATCCGATTATTTCCGCGTCGCGCGTGCTTCCATCAAGGTGCATCCGGACGTACACCTGTTTCTGCCCATTGTCCACTATGGAAACGTATTGGTCAGTCCCGCCGCGATGCGCTATTTCAAGGGTCATTTCTTTTCATCGGTCACACCCGGTCTCATGCCATGCAAAAACACCTCTGCCATCAACAGTGGGATGATTATCAGTGCGCAGTACCTGAAGCACGACTTTGAAGGCTATGACGAGCACATACGTTTCTATGGCACGGACAACGACTTCATGTCACGCTATACGGCATCGCATGAAACGATGTATGTCATGGACTACCACATGCGGCACACGCTCAATTATTACGAGAACGATGAACCATTCACCAAGGCCGCCAACCGCTATCGGGACCAAAGACGCGCTTCGTTCATTCTCATGAAACGTCAGGGATGGTTTGTCTATTTCCTGACGCATCTTTACTGGCTGGTCTTTTCCGTAAAGTATTCCATCCAAAAACGTGACATCCGCTATTTGTTTCTGCGTTGAAATTTTTCGGAGTGTTCGAATATTTATTCTTGCCATATCAACATCATTTGTAATAAGAACGTACACAAATGTTACCATATCAAACCCATACCCTCAGCAACGGACTTCGCATCATTCAGGAGTCCTGTCCTACGAACAATGTATATTGCGGCATACTCATCAACGCCGGCACCAGCCATGAGAATCCCGAAGATTCCGGGCTTGCCCATTTCTGTGAACACGTAACATTCAAAGGAACAGAACGCCGGAAAGCATGGCAGATTCGCAATTTTCTGGAACGCGTGGGAGGTGACTTGAACGCATATACCAACAAGGAAGAAACAGCGTATTACGCCGCTGTCCAGTTGTCGGACTATCCCCGGGCAGTGGAATTGCTTGTGGACATGGTGTTCCACAGCACTTATCCCGATGCGGAACTCCGCAGAGAAAGAGAGGTCATCATCGATGAGATAGACAGTTACCGCGATTCTCCCGCGGAGCTTATCTACGATGAGTTCGAAGCCATGCTGTTTAGAAACCATCCGCTCGGTCGCGACATTCTCGGTGACGCGGAACGTCTCCGAACCTATTCCACCACCGATGCCTTGCGTTTTACGAAAAAATACTATCGTCCCTCGAATGCCACTTTTTTCATTTTGGGCAACGTCCCTTTTGAAAAAACTGTTCACTTGCTCGAAAAGGCGACGACGGGACTCACAACCGAAACGGCAGAACCCCCTTCGCAACCGCTACCCACATATACGGCGGAGGAACGAATATGCAAGCACGACACCCATCAGGCGCACGTGCTCATCGGCAACCGGTGCTACAGCCGCTCTCATCCGCTTCGTCCCGCCCTGTTACTTTTGACCAACATCATCGGAGGTCCCGGCATGAATGCCATGCTCAGTGTCAGTCTGAGGGAAAAACGCGGGTTAGTCTATACCGTCGAGAGTTCGATTTTCCATTATGTCGGTACTGGAGTGTGGTCCATATATTTCGGATGTGATGAGAAAAATGTGGATATTTGCCGCAGGCTCATTTCAAGAACNNAAGAACATTGGAGAAAATAAGCAGTCAACCGCTGAGCATGTCGCGGCTTCAAGCCGCCAAGAAACAAATCATCGGGCAGTTGATGCTCAATCAAGACAATTTCTGCAGCAGGGCGATAGCGTTGGGCAAGGTGTACGCCCGCAGTGGACAATATAGGGACATCAATGCCATCATCGCGCAACTTCTGAAAGTTACGCCCGATGACATTCTGCTTGCAGCGCGTGACACGTTCAACCCCGACAATCTTACAACTTTAATCTACCATTGATTTCTGTTGTTTCAATTCCTTGAGTATCTTGCTTTGTAGCGGTGCCGCGAGTGCAAAAGTGCATAAGTCCGCAATGGGCTGTGCCAACATGACGCCCGTTGTCCGCCACAAAGATGGCAGCAAAAGAATGGCCGGAATAAAGAATATGCCGCTGCGCGAAAGAGCGATGATAGTCGCTTTCTTGTAGTGGTTGATGTTTTGGAAAAGCATACTGCTGATGACGCACACGCCCATGCACGGCAGGGAGAGACATTGCCAGCGTCCCGCCACGATGCCAAGGCGAACCACTTCTGCCTTGTCTGTGAACAAGCCGATGATGGTTGGGGTCCAAATCAAGAAGACCGCGGTCAGCAACATGAGAAAAACAAATGCTACGCGCTGCGTGTGGAGATAAGCTTCATGTACGCGTCGGTAGCGTTGGGCACCATAATTGAAACCGCAGACCGA
>DCGD01000031.1 GCA_002315195.1 Prevotellaceae bacterium UBA1787
CCTTTTGGTTTTCCCATGTGGCTCATCATGATAACGCTTCCGCCATCATTCAGGATTTTCTTGAGGGTAGGCAGTGCACCGCGGATACGGGTGTCGTCGGTTACATTTCCGTTTTCGTCCAATGGTACGTTGAAGTCAACTCGTACAATTACTTTCTTACCTTTGAAATCGCAAGTGTCAATAGTCATCATTTTTGTAGTTTTTTTATTTAAGTAGTGTATGTATAATTCTTTACGCGTGCAAAGTTAGCAAAAAACATCGGTATATCGTTTTGTGTGAGATACTCTTTTGAGATAAATTCAAGATGGTGCGTTGATAAGGAGGATATTTCTTTGGTTGTGGTGTCATTTTATCAAGTCGAACAGATAGGAACCTTTGATGATGATGGAACGGTGTGCGGAACGTGAAAAAGGGTCCTTTTTGCTGTTTTTGAAAGTGTCGCCCAGTCCGAAGTAGTATCGTCCTTCGAGCATGAAATGCCCGATGGCGGTGTTGAGTTCCAGTCCTCCTTCGCCGGTCAGTCCGTAGTCGAATTTGTTTTGTGGGTCAAGTGCGTACTGTTGGTACACGTTGTTAGGTCGGTCAGGGTTACCCTGGCTGTTCAGTGTCCACTGCTTGCTCTGCTTTGCCGATTGTCCAAGATAGAAGCCGGCCTGCGGTCCCAGCAGGATGAAGAACATCAGCCCTCTGTTTTCTCGTCCCCAGGCCAGGCGGGCCATGATGGGGATTTGAATGTACGACAGGCATCGTTCGTAAGTGTCAGGCAGTTTCACGCTTTCGGAGCTTAGGATTTCCTCTTTCCATCCAAGTTTCATGAAATTCACTTCCGCTTGGAAGGCGCAGAGTGTGGTGAAATATTTCTCGCACGTGTAGCGCAGCGTGAATCCCATGGTCGGTTGCATGAGTTGTCCCTGCTTGATGGTAGGGTCGAAAGCAATGGAACTCAATGAAACGCCCCCGCTTCCTCCGATACTGAGGACGGAGCGCGGGTCACCAATTTGCGCCTTTGCGCAGAGCGTTGAAACCAGCAAAGAAATGCAGAAGACAATTTTCCTGTAGCAGGTGTTCATTGGGCGAGGTGTCGTGGTCATGAGGTTCAATTGTCGGCTTTGATGCAATTAATGACGTTTGAGGGGCTGTAATGAAGTATTTGCACATTGTGGTTGACAAAACCGCCTCCCGCTTGTGATTTTTTCATGTTGAAAGGATAGGCGATAGGCTGCGCATAAATCACTTGTGTCGTGAAGCTATTTCCGAATGCGGCGATGCCTCTGAGGAAGTGCATGGCGCAGTCGTAGCCATACACAGCCATGGGAGGCCAGTTGGTATTTAGGGATTGTTTGAAGCCGTCGGTGTATTTTTTTTCAAACGATTGGAATGTTCCGGTTGCTCGGTTCAGGAAGAAAGGCGTGAAGAGGTAGGTGTTGGCGGCTTGGAATTCATGGGTTCGGCTTTCCGCCCAGGACTGCCAGAACGGGAAGCCGAAGAGGCAGATGTTGTAATTAGGGTTTTCCGTGCGCAGTTGTGCCACGATGGGTTGCAGGAGGTTGAAAGTGCGCAAGTCGGATGAAGAAGGGATAATGATGTTTTCCTTCTTTTTCTGAAGTTTGGCAGCAATTTCTTTTTTCGAGTTTGGGAAGGGCAGTTTCTCGATGACGTAGGAGTCCTTGATGTTTTGGATGAAAGCATTCATCGGTTCCGTGGTTTCCAACAGAATGATGTTGGCGTTTTGGAAAGTCCTTTGGAACACTTTCAGGGCGTTGGCGCAAAGGATTTTAGGGGTGGGGTTGAGCGTGAAGATGTTAGGGTTGACGTCAGTTTGTAGGGACCATCTGTAGAACGGATTGACGAAAACCTTCCCTTTCTCCTTGGCGAAATTGCCCAGTTGTGCGATCTGCAGGGAGTCGGGCGATCCGAAGATGATGTCGGCTTGCGTGAAGGCGTCATTAGACAGCAGTTTTTGTATGCTGCTTCCCGCCGGTGCGTCAAATGTGCTGATGTCGAAAGAGATGCCCTGTTCCTTCATGTCATTGACAGCCAGCAGCAATCCTCGGTAAAACTCGATCATTTGGTTGTTTTGTGTAGAGCCTCCCTTGAAAGGCAGGACGATGCAGGCATGCACTACCGACAATTCTTTGGTTTGAATTGTGGCGGTTTCTGCGGTGGTAGAGGTGGCAGGTGTAAAAGGCGTGGGGAAGGGAATGTTCAGGATGTCGCCTTTCTTGAGTTGGTAATCGCTTTGTAGGGTCTTTGGGTTGGCGGCTTTCAGTTCGTCGACGGTGATGCCATACAGTGAGGCGATGCTGAACAAAGTTTCCTTTTTCTTGGCTTTGTGGGTCCCTTGAAAATTAGTGCCGTCCGTTCCGGTTGCCAGGTTGTTGTCGGGAATGTTAATGGTGCTGCCGATTTTGAAATTATCGGCGCTGAGGCCCGGGTTCAGCGCGCAGATCACCTGTTCTGAAACGCGATAGAGCTGGGCCACTTTGAAAAGCGTTTCTCCTTTTTGTATGGTGTGCGTTCTTGCGTCTGAAAGCACAAAGCAGGTGCAGCAACAGCAGAAAATCAGAGCGGATTTTATCAGGTGTAAGTAATCTCGTTTCATCATTATGGTTTTATTCTGCAAAAGTACGCATAAAAAGTTGAATGTGCCCAATTGTTGAAAAACTTTATGGGAGCGTGTTGGAAAAATATGCAGGAAAGCCGATGTGGTAAAATGGTAAAGAGGTTGCTCGACTTTCGCGAGTAGGTTATTCAGTTTGTGTTCTTGTTTGAGAAACGAAACAACGTACCCCTTTGTTTTTACTTTTGCTCTTTCAGATCGGTCTATGGGGGGGAAATTACGCTACCGGGGCGTTTCCCGGGGCTAAGGAGGCCATTTGGATTTCAGTCCGCCGTTGCATTGTGGCGTCGTTCGCAATTTTTTACTGGCGTTTTGGCCTTGCGAAAGTCAAGGAGGTTATTAGGTTGTTGGGTTATTGGTTGGAGGCCATCTCCATATAAAAAGATAAATATCCTAATCCTTTCGGAGTGTAGGTCGTCCTTATGGGTATGATCTTTATTTGTGAGGATTTTTGTCATCAGTTTGTTCGTGGATATGGGTATTTTTGTCTAAATTTGCGTTCAAATTGAAAAATAGGTTTGAATGGCAGTATTGACAAGTGACACATTATATATAAGGATAGGTCAGAAAGCGTTCATATTTGCTTCTTACGACGAGATGAGCAAGCAAAATTTTGAATATGTCCATTACAAGTTGAAGCCGGAGGTGTCGCCCAATGCCAACATGCACGAAGCCTTGAAGCGCGTCGCGTTCGTCCGCAATACCTTTCATAAAGTAAAGGTGCTGGTGGAGGGGGCCGCCACCTTGGTGCCGTTGAATGAGTTTGATGAAGAAGACAGCGAAGCGTTGTATTTTTTCAACATATCCGATCAGCAGAAGCGCCGTCGGGTGTTCTATGACACGTTGCCTCGCTTGGGTGCGGTACTGTTGTTCGGCATAGACAAGGATTTGTGCCATACGTTGGAAGAGACCTTTGCGAACATCTATTTCCAAAGCACGGAAACGTCATTGATACTGCATTTTGCGTCTTGCTGTCCATATTCCAAGGGCACGAGTCAGTTGTACGTATGTATGGAGACGTCCAGGGTAAGCGTTGCGGCCTACAGGAACGGGAGGATAGATCGTTACAACACGTTCGTGCTGTACAATGTCCAGGAGGCGTTGTATTATGTGCTGTCGATGGTTAAGACGTGTCGCATGGATGCCGCCAATGACGAGATACACGTATCGGGAGCGGAGGGAATAGCCGAGCGTCTTGTGGAGAAAGTCAAGCCATTCTATCCCAACTGCCACATCAATCTTCCGCAAAATGAGTTCGGTCGTATCGGAAAGACGCTCCACGCCGCCTTTCCCTACGATATGGTGAACGCCTTGCTGAAGGCCTATTGAGATGAGACGATGAGAGTAATCACGGGAAAATACAAAGGCAGGCATTTTGATGTCCCCTCAAATTTCAAGGCACGTCCGACGACCGACTTTGCCAAGGAAAATCTGTTCAACGTCTTGAGGGGCCATGTGGATTTTGAGGAATTGGAGGTGCTGGACCTGTTTTCCGGGACCGGGA
>DCGD01000095.1:0-3788 GCA_002315195.1 Prevotellaceae bacterium UBA1787
CTGTAAATCCGTAAAAGTGGTTGTATCCGCTACGCATTGCCTGTGCACGATCTTTCTTAACCTTTGCTGCAATGAGTTCGCGATTGGATCTGTGATTGATGTAGTATACCTTTAGACCGATGTCTTTCTTTTCTTCAATCATGTACTTTTCATTGACAAACTGTGCATCGACAATGTTTGCGTTAAAAAAGAGTGTGTCTCCGTTTTCGCAAGCCATGACAAGGCCCGGCATGTCTTCCTCCTCGTTAGCCAAGTTTACGAGAGTGAATCTTTTCCCATTGTATTGGGAAAGACTTTTCAAGTAATTTTCCATGGCTGTCTGGGAAGACTTGTATTTGCCGCTACGAACGCGTCCGTCCTGGTATGGATAGGGCGGTTCATAGTTTTCTCCATCATATTGCAAGATGTTATAAAACAGGTAGGTTTTCCCCTTGTACTGGTCTACGTCACGGTCAAATACATCGGTTGACTTGATGTAGGTTGCAGGAACGTCATTGGGGTACTGGGCAAAGGAGGTCGTTACTGCCAATGCGGCAAACAAGAAAAGTAATTTTAGCTTATTCATGATTAAAATGTATTCCTATCGCCTAGATTTTTCATTACGAATATCTTTTTCAAGATCGCGAATTTCGCTCTGAATGTCTCGCATTGATTTTTGAATTTGTTCATCTTTTTCACGAAGCTTATTAATTTGGGCTTCAACAGCCTTTCTATCATTGTATTTCTCAATGATAGCTTTCATTTGATCATTGAGATCAACTCTTTCTTTTTGGAGCTTCTCAAATTCTTTTTTCTTCTCATCTCTTTCTTTTTCAAGAATTTCGATTTCGCCTTGTTTGAATTGTTCCTTTTTTAATTTGTCAATGCTGTTTTGGGCGTTGTCAATTTCATTCTTGACATTCTTGGGTTGATTGTAGTATCTGAATGTTGTAATGCCTTTCTTATCAAGGAACGTTAAATCCTTGATCATTCTTTCGTAAATTGCAATCTGCTCTTTTATGTCGTTTGTTTTGTTGACTTCATAAATGATGGAAAATACACCGCTTGCAATTCTTTCGTTGAGTTCATCAAATGCCTTGCTATTGCCGTACTTTTTCTTTGCAGTTTCAATGAACTTGAATTTATCCTCTGCGGAAATTTCGCTGGCAGAAGCGGCATCGTAGACTGCGTAAATGTAGCCCTTCTTAGCGCATTCAATGATTTTGGGGGAAATGGTCTTGTCGTTGTTATTTCCGTTAGACCTGTTATTGAATTCTGCAATTTTTTCAAGGAGGTAGATCGATGCTATGTCGCCTTTGGCTGCCCATTCGTTTATGTGCTTGAGGTCTTCTGCGCTATAATTGCTTTCAATCCCCCCCATAAATGAACTCAAGTATTTTTCTTCATTGAGATTCTGAATGATGTTTCGCTCTACATACTGGTCTTGCAGATATGCCTCATACTTTCCATAAACCTTGTTTTCGATGGTATATTTAATTCGACTTAAATTAGCGTTCATACCATCGTTCATGACTGAATGTTCCCCGATGTATTCGCCGTCGTAGGTCACGTCAAGAATCTTCCATTCAGACATTGCGGGGAAGAAGTATTCGTTCTGCTTTGTTGCCAAATTCTTAAATGCTACGCCACGGAACATGATGGGCTGAGTCTTGTACTGGTTTATGTAAGACTGGTTGTAGCTATCGTTCTTGTAGAAGAAATTTGTTCCTTTCTTCTTTTTCTCAGAATCAAGAAAGTCTTTCGAGATGAATTCGCCACTAGCTACTGAAGCGGATGCGTAGTATAGAGTATCACCGTTTTCGCAAGCGATTACCATGGCGGGCAAGCCCATTTCGCCTTGGACAAATTTTACGATGGTGAATATTTTACCATTATATTTGGGAGCGAACTCCTTCATATAGTTGTCCATGGCTGTCTGTGAAGCCTTGTACTTACCGTCTCTGACGCGTCCATCGGAGTAGGGGAATGGGGGCTGCATCGGTGCGTTTGCTGGATTGTAATTGATTAGGTTGTTGTAAATGAATTTAATACCCATGTATTTTGCTGCATTCATGGAGTACAAATCCATAACTTCAATTTTCGTGATGGGCTTTAATTCATCCTGAGCCAATGCTGCAGAAGCACCCATTAGGGTAGCGAGGGCTAAAGCTTTAATCTTCATTTTCAATCTCCCTTATTTAGCGCTGCTTGACAGCACAACAACTTTCATTTTGTCGGTAATGACTTCGGTTCCTTCTTCATCGCAGTAGGAAATCTTTACGGGGATTTCTACACCGTCTGCTCCCTTTACGTTAAAGGTGGCTGCATCCAGAGTAAATGATTTTGCGTCTCCCTTGAGCTTCTTGGTGTAATTCTTGCCATCAACAGAAAAGTCAACCTGGAAGTAGGAAGAGGCTGTTGTTTCAAGCATGCTTTCAACCTTTTCTTCGTCAATCAGGTAGAATGTGTTGGCCAGGTATTCTTCCAAGCCTTCGATGCCCATCAAGCCATCTCCGCGAGTAGACAAGTGGCCGGTCTTATTCATGAATTCAAAAATGCTCTTGAAGCCAAGCTTTTTTTGCTGTACGGCGGAAATCACCTTGATGCTCTTGTTGGAAACGTTCTGCACCTTGATGGCCTGCTTGTCGTTTGCCCAAGTGATCGCCGCATTGTCTGCCACAATGTCGCCAACTTTGTGGTCTTTGCCTCCGATATTGACTGTTCCGGAGTTGATGAACAGCAGCTTGAAGTCGTCTGCCAATGCAGAACCGGCCAAGGCGAGGGAGAGGGCTAGTGCGATTGTGGTTTTATTCATATTTTGACCTCTTTTGCAAGAATGCTGTGATTTTTTTGAAAATTGGTTTTTCTTTGATTTTGCCAAAGTTTCCTACGACGGTGCTTACAACAGATAAGTAAATCGTCGGAATTAATGTATTGTACACCTTTCCGCATGCCAGATATATGATTGTGGTACAGGCCATGAGGATGATGGAATATTGCATGAAGGAAAGGCCTAGCTGGAGGACTCCGTTCTTGATTTTCTTGATCAGGGGGATGTACTGCCACATCGGTTTTGTTCCGAAGAGGGCGCAAACCAGCAGGAAATAGATGATAGCCATGGCCAATACACCCAGCGGGCTTTCAATCGGCTTGCCTTCCAAAAGGGATTTTGCCGTTGTCATAATGATGTAGCTACCCGGCTGTCTACCGATGTAGGTGTCATGCATGTCTTCCTCAAGATTCCCGATGACGACAAACTTGTCCTTGGAGAGGACCGCGATGTCTTCGGGTGTCATTGTCTCAAGAATGTCCACGCCCATTTCATAATAGTTATAGCTTCCATCTTCATTGTACTTGGAATTGAAGAGGGTCGTAAACTGGATAAAGGGCTTCTGTTCCAGAATATTGCCATCCATGATCAGCAATTTGCCGAATGTGGATGCTTTCTTGTTGGTTACATCTTGGTAAATGCGTAGGGGAGTGGAACATTCGCCGTCCTGCATCAGTTCAAAACGGGTGAAGAGGCTGTGCTCAATATTGGAACTATAATCGCTGATTGCAATCTTATCGATGAGGGAGGAGTCCGCCATTTCCATGCCCTTGTGGTGGGATACAACAATTCTTGGCATGGACTTGATTGTTTCAAATAGAGCTGAATCGCTTTCGGTGGAGTAGCCTGGCTCAAAACGGACGTCGAGAAGGATGTATTTGTACTGGTCAGTTTCCTTGAGGGTAGTCAGCAACTGTAGAAGTTTGCCTCGATCTGTAATGTCGGAAACTCCTTTGGGCATTCCAAATGGGTCATATAC
>DCGD01000095.1:3803-4291 GCA_002315195.1 Prevotellaceae bacterium UBA1787
ATATACATCCACGAGTTGTTTGTCGTAGGCTACGTTGATGTACAATTCATCGGAATTGACTTGAGATGAATCTGGCTTGATAATCTGTTCGCCGTATTCAATAAGGGCGTAAAACAGCAGTTTGTCGTCGCCTAGGACAAAGTATCTGGTAATCGTGATGGCCAGGGCGCTAAACAGGGCGAAAATAGTTATTGCAACATGTTTTTTGGTTATTTTGCGCATATATGGATTCCAATACGTTTATCAAATTTAACAATCCGTGCGGAACCTTTTTTTTGATAACTTAAAATTTGGCAAGAAATCGTTGTTTGCTTACTCTAAATTCATAAAAAAAAGAAAGGTTCCCGCGAGGGAACCTCTCTTTTAAAGTTTGTTTCGCGAGCATGCCCGCGAGCAACAATTACTGGCGCTCTTCGAGCGCAGTAATCTGCAGCTCAGTTATGCGGATGCTAGCATCCGCGCAACTCGTCCACAGAGTGGATGAAGCA
>DCGD01000044.1 GCA_002315195.1 Prevotellaceae bacterium UBA1787
TTATGGTCGTTGCCGGTGGTGTAATACCTACCCAGGACTATGACTTCCTTTACAAGGCAGGTGTAGCCGCCATCTTCGGCCCGGGCAGCAACGTAATGCGCAGTGCAATTGAAATCATGCATATTTTAGGAGAAAAGTAATTCTTTTCCCGTAAATAAGCCAAACTAAATAGTCCTTCTATTTCGAAGGGCTATTTTTTTTGTTTTACATGAAAAAAACAAGTTGAATGATGTGAATATAGGAAAAAAGTTGTACTTTCGCGGCATCTTGATGGTTGCACGAGTGTGGGAAACCGCACAGTGCAATAATAGGGAATGGGGTGTAAGTCCCCAACGGTCCCGCCGCTGTAAGTTCCCCTTAGTATCTATACACAGATATCCACTGAATCGAACATTCGGGAAGGAGTGTAGAAGATGGGAATAAAGTCAGAAGACCTGCCATTCAGGAAGCCATAATGCCGTCTCGAGGAAAGATGGTGGTAATATTTGATATAATGATTGGTGTAAATGAATTTCATTGTCACCGCTACGGAGTGTATGTCCGTAGGTGTGTGATGTTGTTGTTGTTGTCGTGTGGATCTCCCGGTGTTTCATTTGGGACGGATTTTAGGGAGGCTGACACCGACAGTGTGACGCGCAGTGTCCGTCATCTTGACAAGGTGACAAAGCGTCATGATGTGCGCAAGGTGCGTTCCATACGCTCAGGGTATTTCAATGAGTTGTCAGGCTCGGACATGCAGCGTATGGGACTTACGGAAATCCGCGATGCCATGAACCATTTTGCGGGAGTGACGCTTCGCGATTATGGTGGCGCGGGAGGAATCAAGACGGTTTCGGTCCGCGGTCTTGGAGCCTCGCATACGGCCGTGGCGTATGATGGGTTCATTATGAGCGATGTCCAAACGGGACAGATTGATTTAAGTCGTTTTTCCTTGAGAGATGTACGGTCGATAACACTGACGGTTGGCGACGGTTTCAGTCTGTTTGAGCCCTCTCGTGCCGCCGCTGCCGCCGCTACGGTGAATATCCAGACGGAATGGAATGATGCTACGGACAAGGGGGGGACGTTGCGCCTGGAACATGGCAGTTTCGGCCGGGTTGGTGCCATGGCCAAATGGAAAGGTGTGACCCGTCGGGGAAATGTGCTTTCAGCAACCGCGGATTGGATTTCGGCGCAAAACGATTATCCATATATTTTGAAAAACGGCTTGTTTTCCACGCGTGAATATCGTGTGAACAACCGGATAAACACCTTGCGTACAGAAATCAATGCGGCATTGAACTTGGGGAAAAGAAGTGTGTTGGATGGTAAATTGTATTTTTTCAACAATTGTCATCATTTACCGGGTGCAGTCGTACTTTATAATCCGATAAGCAACGAACGTCAGCATGACGTCAATCTTTTTGGTCAGGTTCGTTGGCGCAAAATGTTCAACGACAAATGGACGCTCCAAATGTTGGGCAAATGGGGGTGGACGGAGTCTGAATATACGGACCGGAATGGCATATACACGGGTGGACTTTTGAAGGAAATCTACTGGCAGCGTGAATGGTATGCGTCAGCGTTGCTACGTTATTTGGCCGATGAACATTGGGGAATGTCCTATGCGGTGGATTACGTGTTCAACAATTTGAATGGCAATGTAAACTCCGGCATCCAGGCTTCCCGACATACCGTCTTTCAAAGTTTCACGTTGAATTATACGTTGGACCGCCTGTGCCTTTCGGGACGTATGTTGTGCTCTTCCTATTTCAACAAGGCAGCAGGTCAGAAGGCGGCGGATGACGTGTGCAGATTTTCACCATCGTTGTCCGCTTCCTACGGGTTGTGTGATTTGGTGCGGTTGAGGGCTTTCTACAAGGATATTTTTCGGGTCCCCACATTTACGGAATCCTATTACTATCATTTGGGAAACGCTGACTTGGTTCCCGAACGCACGCATCAGTTGGGGGGCGGTGTCGTGTTTGAAAGACGCATGGCGTATTGGTGGCCCACTTTTTCTTTGACAGTGGATGTATATGACAATCATGTTGTTGACAAAATTGTGTCCGTTCCCGTCAATTTGCATCTGTGGCGGACCATTAATCTTGGAAGAGTGGAAGCGAGAGGATTGGACGTTACGCTCCACAGTGGGTTACAGTGGAGACAAAAACACATTCTTACCCTTTTCGGTAACATGACATATCAGAATGTGAAGGATAAAACACGTGAAAACGAATTGACATTTGGGAAACAGTTGGCGTATATGCCGGATTGGAGCGGGGCTGCCTCTGTGTCATACGAAAACCCTTGGGTGAACGTCAGCGTGAACGGAAACGCGGTTGCAGCCCGGTATGCCACGCACGACCATGCAACGGGAACGTATCTTCCTGGATATGCGGAATTTGGCGTATCGGCTTGGCGTGTTTTTCCTTTGTTTGGAACGAAATGCGAAGCACGCGCAAATGTGCAGAACATTTTTGACAAACAGTATGATGTTGTCGTATGTTATCCTATGCCGGGGCGTTCTTATACAGTTGCTTTGAAGTTTCATTTATAAAAAATATTGTATTATGAAGTTTTTGAATTATTTGGTGTTGGTATTGTCGTGTGTGTTTGTTTCATGCAGCAACGATGACGAGAATGGAGGCAAAGGCACTACACAGGGTGCCATGAAAGGTGTCTT
>DCGD01000073.1 GCA_002315195.1 Prevotellaceae bacterium UBA1787
ATAGTCACATATTTCTACCAAAGAGACGAATATATCGAACTGAGCGACATACCACAATGGTGAGTACTCTTTGGTAGAAATATGTGACTATTTTTTGCTTTTCGTTCAGGTTGTTGTAACTTTGCGCTCGTTTTTTCGCTTATCATATAAATTCATTATTATGCTAACCAAAGTAGTTTTGACAGTTGTCTTTCTCATTATCCTGATCGGCGTGGGTGTGTATTCACGCAAGCAGGCGTCATCCGTCGATGGATTTGTTCTTGGTGGTCGTTCGGTCGGTCCGTGGCTAACGGCTTTTGCGTATGGAACGTCCTATTTTTCCGCTGTCGTCTTCGTTGGATATGCGGGTCAGTTCGGATGGAAATTTGGTTTGTCTTCTACATGGATTGGCATAGGCAACGCCCTCATTGGTTCACTGTTGGCATGGATTGTGTTGGGACGCAGGACGAAAGCGATGACGCATCATATAGAGAGTCGCACCATGCCCGATTTTTTCGGGATGCGTTACGACAGTGAGAGTCTCAGGGTGGTGGCCTCTGTCATTGCGTTTGTATTCCTCATTCCCTATACGGCGGGTGTTTACAAAGGCATTTCCACGTTGTTCGAGATGGGATTCGGTATTCCCTATCAATATTGCACCATACTGATGGCTTCGCTGACGGCTGTCTATGTCATTTTGGGTGGCTACAAGGCTACTGCCATCAATGATTTCGTACAGGGAGTCATCATGCTTGTGGGCATTGTCCTTGTCATTTCCGCAGTATTGAACACGCAAGGCGGTTTCACGAATGCCGTTGCCCAGATGGCGGTGTTGCCCAGCGACTCGGACGCTTCGGTGAATGGCGCTTTCGCCGACTTGTGGGGACCGGACCCCTGGGGTTTGCTGAGCGTGGTCATCCTGACGTCGTTGGGAACATGGGGGTTGCCGCAGATGGTCGGCAAGTTCTATTCCATCAGTGACGAGAGTGCCATACGTCGCGGTATGATCATATCAACGATTTTTGCCCTGATTGTAGCCGGGGGGTGTTATTTTCTTGGTGGTTTCGGCAGATTGTTTGACACACCGGCGATGTTGCCGAATGGACGTTTGGATTATGACGCCATTGTGCCTTCCATGCTGGCCGAAATGTCGGATTGGTTGATTGGCTTGGTTATTTTGTTGGTGCTTTCCGCTTCCATGTCCACTTTGGCATCCTTGGTTCTCACTTCGTCTTCCACGATGACCCTTGACCTTATTTTCCGTGACAAGAAATCCATTGGCCAGGAGGTGGAAGAGGGTATCATGGACGATGTCCTGGTAGCCAAGCGCGAACGTCGCAAGGTGGTTGTTATGCGCGTCTTGATTTTGTTTTTCATTGTTGTTTCCGTACAGTTGGCGATGAATCCCCCTACTTTCATCGCTCAGTTGATGGGTGTGTCATGGGGGGCTTTGGCGGGTGCGTTTTTGGCTCCGTTCATGATGGGTCTTTATTGGAAAGGTGTGACGAAAGCGGCGGTTTGGGCTTGTTTCGTATGGGGTGTAGGCATAACGTTGTTCAATATGGTGTGGCCGGTGTTAGGAAATGCCATCAACTGCGGTGCCATTGCCATGCTTGGAGGCTTTGTCGTGGTTTGGGGTGTAAGTTTGCTGACATCCAAGATGTCAAAAGACTATGTGGACAACATTTTCCAATGCTACTCGAAGGAAAAGGCGCAGTAACTGAACCGAACACATAATGGTTTCAGACAACATCATCGTGTCCGTCAGTCGGTCTCTCTTGGGCGTCTATCCTGAAAGAGAAGCAGCGGCCGTTGCGAGAATGGTGGCTGAGGAATGTTTCGGCATTTCGCTGACGGCTGCCTATTCGGGCACGGCACGCCGGTTGGATGCGGCCGAGAAGGAACTTTTGGAAAACATTGTCCAACGTCTCCGAAAGGGTGAGCCGGTTCAGTATGTGTTGGAACGAGCCGATTTCATGGGGTATAGTTTTCATGTGGAACCGGGTGTTCTTATTCCTCGTCCCGAAACCGAAAAACTCGTGTCGTGTGTTCTGGAAGACATTAAGGATGGGAGCAATTTGGAAATCATTGATGCCGGAACGGGGAGTGGTGTCATTGCTGTTTCTTTGAAGCGTGCTTTGCCAGAAGCGCATGTTTTCGCATTTGACATTTCAAGGAAAGCCTTGAGGGTGGCGCGGCGAAATGCGTCGGAACAGTCTCTCGACGTGATTTTTTTTGAGACGGACATGCTTTCAGCGACATTGCCGGAAGGTCCGTTTGACGCCATTGTCAGCAATCCGCCTTACGTCCGCAAGTGTGAGCAATCCACCATGACGATGCAAGTGAAGGCTTACGAACCGGGTGTGGCTTTGTTTGTTACCGATGACTATCCCTTGGTGTTTTATCAAGCCCTTGGAGGCTGGGCTCGGAAGAGTTTGAAACCGGGTGGCGCTTTGTATGTGGAAATCAACGCCGCGTTGTCTTCCGATACTTCCGAATTGTTCAAGGGGGCGGGTTTTGACGAGGTAACGGTACATAAGGATCAATTTGACAAGGATAGGGTCATCGTATGCAGAAAGATAGGAACAGAAAATTGACGGTGGGGGAGGCTTTTGGCAAGTTGTCCGCCCTGTGTTCCCGTTCGGAACATGCGCCTGCCGACATTGAACACAAGATGCGAGATTGGAATTTGTCCGAAGAGGAACAGACGGAGGTGATGCAGCGTCTGTTTCAAGGTAATTATTTGGATACGCACCGTTATGCGCGCGCATTCGTGCATGACAAGTTGCTGTATTCAGGCTGGGGTAGGCGAAAAATGCAGTTCACTCTTCGTCAAAAGGCCATTGAGTCACGGTGCATCGATGAGGCTTTTGAGGAAATGGACGAAGAGGTCTATCGCGACGTGCTGTGTAGGTTGCTGACCTCCAAGATGAAGCAGACAAAAGCCGGAAGTGCATCGGAATTGCGCCTGAAGTTGCTGCGTTTTGCCGTTGGAAGAGGTTTTGAGATGGACATCGCCGATGATGTCATCCGTGCGTTGATGCGCCATTCAAAAGCGTCCGATTAGTTGATTTTTTTCGTGGGTGTATTCTTGACAACAACCATTAATTTGGATTTTGAAAAGAAGGTTGTCATCCCACCATTGGCTTGGAACCAGATGGTTGTCGTCTATAAACGATGAAAATGACTTAATTTTGTCATCTATATCCAATAAATTTATGAACTTTGCATTTGAAAACCATGGATTCATTCAGGAAAAGTTCAAAGAAGCCTATTGTACGAACAAATGACTAAGGATTTGATAAAGACGCTTATCGCGGAATATCAGCAGTATGTTACAGGTGTGTAATTCATTCCTCGCCAAGTGACTTTTTTGGAAGGGCAGAATTATGTGCTTGTGGGATTGAGGCATGCCGGTAAGTCGTATATGATGTATCAGCGCATGGCAGAGTTGATTGCTTTAGGGCATCAGACGGATGAAATGTTGTATTTCAACTTTGAGGATGACC
>DCGD01000101.1:0-16441 GCA_002315195.1 Prevotellaceae bacterium UBA1787
ACGTCTGAATTCTGCAACTGAAAATCATTCAGCGCATCAAATTGGCTGCTCTGATTCCATACACCGGCCGTGATGGGTTGGTTCGGATTGACTTCGCGCGCCCATTCAAAAGATTTCCTTAGCAAAGGTAGAGATTTCTCATAATATTTGCTGTTGCCCGGCTCGTTGTACAAATCCCACAACAATACACGTTCATCCTGCGCAAAGTAGGTAAGAATATCCTTTATGTAAGGTTCCAAAACGGCATACATGGCCACCGTATCGGAACGGAGCGAGTCCGAGGGGTCGCGAACCCAACCGGAATTGTGTATTCCCGGCTTGGGGTCAGGCTGTTTTCCGTAATAAGATTCGGCATTCCAACAATCGTCAAAGAACACGAACAACGGACGAATGCCATGGCTTTCTGCCTTTGTCAAAAAATCATCCATGCGCATCTTCATGCCTTCGGGATCATTCTGCCACACGACACTACTTAGGTAAACTCGCATCGTGTTGAAACCCAAATCCTCCGCCCAACCCATTTCTTTTTCAATTTGGGCTTCATCGTAGGTATCGGCACTCCACATTTCAATTTGGTTGATGGCAGTAGCGGGAATATAGTCACAACCTCTCAACCATGGCAATTCCGCGTACCATTGATTCGCTTTTTCCTCGCTCCATCTTCCAGCCTGCTTTTTCTCCTGTTCTGCACACGAACCCATCAGCAGAAATACGCCAAGCAGAACAATAGTCAATATACTTTTACACATACGTTTTACTAATTTATACGACAACTTCGCCCTTACAATTTCTGTCAGGTACAATGCTTTGCTAATTAATCTGAATCTCTCACTTTTTACGGTTTCCTAAAACAATTTGGCGGGATATACGCCATCGTCAACGAGTTTCTGTATCTTCGCGACGGTATCTGGACGGTCTTCGGGATACGTTACACCAAACCAACGGCTCGTAGTATCAAGTACCTCAACAGTAGCCGATTTTTCGTTGATAAGCTTATCTACCAACAACGGAATGAAGAACTCGGCTTTCAGATTCGTTTTGGTGGATTCAAGACTGAGGAATTGTTTGAAGAAATCGTTGCTGTAAGCAAAATAGTCAGGCGTGAATCCCCAAAAGTTCATGCTTACGGGTACGTTTTCGTCAACAGCCATCCACGTTTCGCCATCGTCTCCCAAAAATTTCACCTGCCCATCTTCCTTTCGCTCAATTTTCGTGCGCTCTACCACAGACAGCAAGAAGCGTTCTGAATTGGTCGCACATATACCACGAGAAACCGTACCACTCTCACTCAGCGTGTTCCCGACGCGGTAACCCACCATGGCATATTGACCCTTTGAACCTTCCTGAAGGTTGCTTAAATACTTGGCCATTACCTGGTAAGCATCACGCCCATAAAAATCGTCACAATTGATGACCGCAAATGGTTCATGAATGGCTTCCTCACCCATCATCACGGCATGATTGGTACCCCATGGTTTCGTTCGCCCTTCAGGGACGGCAAAACCTTCGGGTATCTTGTCCAACGATTGGAACACCACCTCGACGGGAAGATGACCTTCATACTTGCTTACTATCTTCTCACGGAAATCCTGCTCAAAATCCTTGCGAATCACGAATACCAATTTACCAAAACCAGCCTGAATGGCATCGTAAATGGAATAGTCCATAATGGTTTCGCCATTAGGTCCCAATCCATCCAACTGCTTCAAGCCTCCATAACGGCTGCCCATACCAGCCGCCAATAAAAACAAAGTGGGTTTCATACAATTATTATTTGTTAATGAATATTCTTTCTAACCGCAAAATTACATATTTAATCGTAAAACAATAAATATTTTGCCATAGAATATGGAAATCTATTTCAAGACAAAAAAAACAACATCAGAAAGGATAACCAATCCCGAAATGCAGACACAGCGCATCCTTTAGTTTGCCGGCGTTGAAATATCCACTCCGCCCGTTGTCGGCGGGGTCATGAAGCGAGACACCCAAGTCGAGACGCAATACAATGAAGTCCATGTCATAACGTATGCCGAATCCGGTACCCAACGCCAAATCCCTGAGAAAACGGTCCGCGGACAACCTTCCGCCGGGTCTGCTGTCATCCTTGCGCACCAACCACACATTGCCGGCGTCCAAAAACAATGCGCCGTTCAACGTGTCAAAGATAGGAAAACGATATTCCACGTTACCTTCCAATTTGATGTCTCCTACATGACTGAGCGCGCCATAACTGTCGGAAGGGGCATGATAACAGCCTGGACCGACACTGCGGAATGCGAAAGCTCGAATACTGTTGGAACCACCGATAAAAAACTGATCATTGTAAGGTGCCTCCACGCTGTTGCCATACGGACAGATTATTCCCGCCATCAATCGTGTCGCTATCTTGTTGTTTCTCGTAATCTTGAACGTGTTGCGCATCTCTACGGAAAGTTTTACATATTGTGCGAACGGGTTTTGCGCCAGTTGCTTCTCGGTTTCGCTAAACCTGCGCCCCGCCAATGCATAAAGACATGACGTAAGATTACCGGCTTCCTTGGCTGCCACCTGCAACCATAGAGGATTGCGATGAACGGCGGCGGAAGTGTACGTGAACTTATATTGCATGGACGGAACAAAATTGTCATTCAAACTATATATCAATCCTGGATTCTCAATCAAAATCATAAAAAAATCCTCCGTACAATGGAACAAATGGTTATAGGCCAAAGAAAAAGGTGTGAATTCATGTTGCACCGTACGCTTCTTGTTCCACGAATATGCAGCCTGCAAATTCAATGTAAACATATTGAAATAACCCGATCGATTCAGCCAATCCGCGCCGATGGAGAACTTGGTATTGGTAGGAAAGCGAAAGGCTCGTCTACTGATGCCCGGAAACACTATCCGGGGAAAATCGAAAGACAATTCTGTTCCCAATTCGTAGGAATTGAAGAAAGCGTCCTTTGATGCCGTCTCGTCACGGAAACGCCATTCGTAATTGCCGTAGAGCTTGAAATTCACCAGTTCCGCGCCGCGGAAAGCATTTCTTCGCTGAAGATTCAAGGAAAGTCCGGGACCGATGCGGTCACTGTTCTTCGTTGTCACATTCATCTCGACCGACGTGGTGAATGGCTTGTCCAAAATGGCGGTAACCATGAAATCCAAAGTATCGCAGGATTTCAGTGTGTCGCGACGCGCATACCTTGAATTGATTTGGCTGAATATTCCCAATGAAGACAACAGTTCCTGCGTTCTTTCCTCATCCTGCTGTCGGTATTTCCGCCCATGACGATGCGCTATGTTCTGAAGCCACACCAAGGGATAGAGCGGCATTTTCTTGCCTGAATAATTGATGGTATAACTTCGCAACGTCAACGAATGGGATATGGTGTCTTTCTCGTTTCGTAGAAGGTTGATGATAGTATTGCCCATATACCACGGATGATTCACCATGGCAGAAATGTTGTTCTTGGGGGACATTTCCAATTGCACTTTATAAGGGACTGCGATGGTATCGGCTTTGAAACTGGCATGGGAAGCCCTGTAATAGTAATAACCCTCATTGCGGAGCAATTCTTCAATGCGGGTTTGCTCAGACATTAAATTATTGACACTGAACGCTGATCCTTTTTTCAAATGAGAGTCTTTCAATGATTTGCGTATCAAACTGTCAGCGCTCTCGGGGAAATTGCGGTAACTGATGGAATCCAACCGAAAGAGCCTCCCCGGCCTTATGAAATAACTTATCCTTGCCTTGCGCGGATTTTCCGCATTGTTCTGGATTTCGTACCATACTTTTCCGCGAAAAAAACCAAAATTCTGCAATGTGTTGGTGGCTACCTTCACGCGAGTCTCCGGATTGACGGTTGAAATGAGTACCGGCTCCGAGGCAAAAGAGTTGTACATCCACTTGGCGAAACCCGACGTTTTGTCAACAAAAGCGTTATATGTCCACAAGCCAATAGGGAGCGGAAACCTATGATACGCACTCCATAAAAGTGCATTGTTCGGTGCATATTCCAATATGGCGTTTACCTCCAAGGCGGCTGCGTCAAGTACCATCCGATAATTTTTTCTTCGCTGCTGCCATACGTCCGATTCGGTTTTGGTAAGGGAATTCGGATTGGCATAATACTTGTCTTCCACGTCATTCCCACTGCCGCTCAGCAAATCGCCAATCTTCCCCGCCACCGATGCTATGGCGGTAATCACCCCGGAAGTGTCGTTCTTGTGGTTTTCGATTGTCTGACCAGGCTTGAAATATTTGATTTCTTTCACACCCGTATACAAGGTCTCCCCCTCCGGCAAGTTTTCCGTCGTGGAACACGCCATCAGAAGAAACACAACCAACAAGCCAACCAAGCCACCTAACTTATTTTTCATCTTTTTCCATGTTTTCATGCCCTGTCTCAGCGTTCTCTTTTTCCTTCCTTTCGGAACGAAACAAAAAAAGTTCGCCAAGCCTATCCACTTTCCGCCGCCACAAGAAACCTCCCCCCGCCGCCGTATAGCGTCCTTCCAGCGGGTCCTTCCTGTTGTTTTCATAAAACAACAGGAGATGGCGCGACGTTGAATTTCCCAAACGACACTCAAGGGAAATGTTGTCTATGAAACTCTCACCTTTGTTCTTTTCGTCACGCCCGGAACTGACCTTACCTCCAATCCTGAAGGTGATGCGGTCATTCCAAAAACGCTTGGCAAATTGGAATGAGTAATCCGTACGATAATTGCCTTTCGCATTCGTATTGCCGGATACATCGACACTAAAATCCACTGATTTAAGGGCGTTTCCCGCCAAGTTCTGTATTTCCGATTGTAGGAACGCGTTCAAGGCATTCGTCGCCTTGAATGCGGACTTGTTGGAGGAAGACAAATACGCACCCGTCGCCAACACGCCGACCGCCAATTTCCCGCGTTCCTCCTTGGTCATGGATTTCAATTCATTTTGGACACTGATGTCCTCCGGGGCGTCGATGAGAAATTCCAAACCCATGTCGTTCAAAGTCTGCGTAATGGAAACCCCGACGTCGAACTTGACAATCCTGCCTTGTTCATCCTTGTCGTTCACCACCGTCCTGAGCGTTTCCATTGCCGTGATGTTCAGAGATGGGTTCATGGGATCGCCTGTGAAATTGATGAAACTTCCTTCTTTTAATTTAAATGTCTTGAGGGGAATGAACGGGAGAGCATATTTCATTTCACCACTGTTCATGGAAAAGCGCCCTGACAGCGAGAAGTTGCCTGCGGGCGTGTAGCGCATGGCAAGGATACCTCCTCCCTCACAATTGAAATAACTGGAGGCGTCGGAACTGAACTCGCACCTCAGTTTAGTGGCGTCACTCATCCGAATTTTCATATTCATGAACAAACCTCCGATTGGTTGGAATTCCGTTTTGGAGACCGTCGCCGTGTCACTGAAATCCACGAACTCAACCAACCCCTCCAACCTGTCTTCTACCGTCAGAGGGGAATCCTTCATAATATAGGTGACGTTCGTATTGCCCAACACGTCTATATCGCCTTTAAGTCTCATCAACGATGTATTGCCTTTTAACGCAGCATCCAAGTTCACAAACACCTTACCGAACACGATGCTTTGCTTTGTCTTGTGCGCATTGACTATTTGGAAATTCTTCGCCTTGAATCCCAAATCCAACTTTATGTTCGATAAATCCGCTATGTCTATGTTTCCGCTGACATTCAATGGATTATTCTTTTCAGCAAGCAATTTCACACCATCCACCAAGATTTTATTATCCTCGATGCTCAAGGATTTGTCTTCCACCTTCATGCTGATGCCATAGACCGATGAAAGAACACAAAGGGAATCCGTTTCCAAATGGCCGTTCATTAGCATCTTGGAAAGTTCGCCGGAAAGCTGCACTTCCCCTTTCAAGAAACCCGAGAGAGCCAAAGTCCCATCTTCTCCCATGAAACCATTCAGCATATCCGCGGGAAAGCGCATCAGTTTTGCTTCAGCAAAAATGGAGTCTACCTCATTGGTCATCAACAAACCCTCAATGTTCACAATTTCCTGATGGTTTCGCGAAAGATTGACGACGACTTGATGCTCGTTCGCTGCCTTTGGCAAGTACAGCATTTCTGAAGACACGTTTCCCAAGGCTGCATTTTCATAATACAAATCCTTCACATTTACCGCACCCGTCGCGGAGACATCGCGCTTTTCCCATTTCGCATGGAAATCTCCGTCCAACAAGCCACCCAACGAAGGCATGAAAGGTAGTACATGCGTCAACTCCCTCAAGTTCACATTGTGCATACTTACGGACAATTCACGCAATGAGTCTCCCTCGGGTGTATCTATTTTCAATCCGGTATTGTCATCCGCCAGTAAACTGAGATTGGCACAAATGCTGCTGTCTTTCCGAAGCGTAATGAAATTATCCTTGTTTATCTTGAACTTGCGATAGGCTATCGTCGCAATTTCCGGGAACATGTGAATGCTCATCTCTCCATCTTGTGACATCTGCAGACGCACGCCCATGTTCAGTCCCTCCTTGTCCTCCTCATCAAAATATTTTGTTTCCACACCGATGCCGGCTTCGGACAAACAACCCTGAAAATGCGCCCTGAACTTGTTGGGATTTCTTTTGCTTCGGTTATTTATGTCACAGTTCACTTTCATACCCACGGTATCATGAAAGATTTGTATGTTGGTGTCATCCAACAGAAGGTCGCCTGTTTTCAACGCCATCACTTTCATATTGCCATTCAATCCGCGCTTGGCATCGGTATGCAAATCAACGTCCATGCTGTCCAATTGATACCCCATGAATGAAAGCGTGTTTCGGAATGGATTGTTCTTTCCGCAGACAAGTCCCAAAACCATGTTTGGAAGCATGGCAGTCAATGCAACCTCATCAATCATGCGATTCTTCACCTGACACAGCATCGTGTCCACAAACGCGCCGAATTTCCCTACGGCATCCGACAACGATTGATCCATTTTCACGTGAAAAGACAAGTCACCCGCCAACATACGGGCCATGGTCTCTTTATCAGATGTTTCAAACTCATACCGCAACCCATACTTCGCCGAGTAGTCCCTGGAAGGTGTCATGATGCGTATCTTGCCAATGATGCCGTCTGATTTCAGATGAATGCCGTCTTTGTTGACGTTGGCATTTAATTTAAAACCTGTCGCCAAATGCAATGAATCGTTCTCCGACACCAAATAGCGCATACATAAATCATCCACACCGCCTTGGAGGGACAATTTCAAGTTTTTCTCTACGACATTTCCCATCAAATTCATGCTGCCATGAATCATGGCGTTCAGAACTTCCAAGTTGCAATTCATCCCTCCGTTGTTCACTTCTGCATTCAAACGGACACTGTCCAAAGGCATTGTTCCAATACGGAATTTTCGTATGTCCGCAGTGGCGAACAACCTGGTTTTGGTTGAGAAAAAATCGAAACCCCGCCCCTTTGCATCAATTCGGGCGGTCAATGCCGACAATGAATCATTTGGAAAAAACAATCCTATTGGGAATTGCGAAGCGTGGATTTTGAATTCATATTTCTCGCTTCTTGGTGCATACGAACCATCCAGCGACATGTTTCCACTCCCGACTTTCATCAAAGCATTGGTGCAATAAGCCTCTCCGCGCATTTCGGCAACTCCCGTCAAATCCATCTTTTTCGGAATGTGAACTACCTCACTGAAAGTCTTAGGCATAAGTTGATGGATTGGATGTGTCCCAGTCTTTATGGAATAATGCAACTTTCCATTACGCATATTTTCCTTCGTGCAATTCTGCATCCTTCCATTCACATCGATTTCAAAATAAGAAGGCAACTTGACTACCGCTTTTCTGACATTCATTTCACCCAAATTGCCTTTTGCGTCAAGTTCCATGTCAAGTCCATGAAATTTCGGACAGTTTAAGGTGTCCCTCATTATGTTTGGCATGAAACACATCACGTCTTCACGTCTTATTGTACCTTTGGCATTGACTTCCATTTGGCACGATGTTCCAACCTTCAGTGCGTTCCATGGCAATTTCACCTTGGCTGACAAGTTAGAATGAGCGGTGCATATATGCATGGAAGGCACAATCAACGACAACGAATCGTACGCCACCTCCGCATTCATTTCTTCTACTGCTATCCCACACCTTTCTTGAAAACTGAGTCGCCTTATGGCGGCTGCAATGTGTCCGGCGGCATAACGTGCGGTATCAAGACGAAGTGACAAATCCCTCACTTTAATATGGTTCACGTCAAATCCCTTGCACCTCGAAGCGTATGGTATGTCATAATCGATGTTACTTTGTCTAATGGACAAACGCTTGACGCCATAATCCACCGCACCTACGTCGCCATAACCCTCTTCCATTCGGAAACCACCAAGAAACGCGTCTATGCGCAGGGAGTCTCCCGGAAGCCTGATGAACAAATGCGTTTGGTGGAAATCCGCCAAACTAACGCGGATTTTCAACTTGGTAGGTTCGGACCGCGTTGTATCGACGGCGCCCGTATCGCTCAGGACCACTTGGACATCGCTGTTTCGCAACATCAGCCGTCGCAATTCCATGGCGTGCAAATCCATACGAAACATGGCGGGAGACTGTACGCCCAAAAAACCTATGCGTCCTTTGATGTGCGTATCACTGATTTTGTCTTTCGTATCCAACCGTGCATTGCATAACTGAAGCTCATTCAATTCAACCTTCCCATTCAACAAAGGAAGAAGCCGAGCATCCAACCTTACATATTCCGCCGCTACTATAGTGTCGCGTCCTTCGACAACGAGCGTTTTGTTCAAAACGAAATCAAGAGGAAAAGCCAGCCGCAAACGCTCTATGCTTACAGCCATGTTCATCTCTTTTGACAAACTTTCCATCACCACAGACTTTATCCAATTTTGGATAGGTGGCACATAGATGAGGATGGCCGTCAAAAAAAACAAACCTATCGGAATTGCAGGAACAAGCCCTGCCCATTTCAACCAACGCTTGGGAACCATGTCTTCTTGATGTTTGAAAATGCAAAGATAATGCGCACCGATTGCAGTACAAAGAAAAAAATCAGTTTTTTCCCCTTGACGACACTTTGCCAATCAACACCAAACCAATTTGAGGTCAGATTTGCCATTTCTCAAACCAAGCACGTTTCATGAAAGACAAAAATAAGAAAGGAAATCACTTGTTTGGGACACTGTTTCGCCTTGCAATGTGTCACACGGCATTGAAATTTATTTGGGACAAATTGAGAACACAATGAAACATCCGCGGAAATCTATCCAACGAACCACACCTAAAGATTTTTCTTGCCATGTCTTGCCAAACCGCAAAAAAAAGTTAATTTTGCAGTCTGACGACATCTGTTCAATACTTTATTTTTCTTTCCAACATTATGACCAAGGCAAACGCACCACAAACACAGACAAAGAAACCCCACAAGATATCAACATGGTTATTTCACAATATAATTCTTCTCGTCATCTGCATCGTTCTTGGATTTTTTCTCAAACAAGTATCAGGTTACGATTGGGTAGTCAATGCCTACTCAAAAAAGACGCTCTTTACCGTAAAATCCCAAAAGAACGCCACATACGTTGAAAGAATGACCGCCAAATTGGGATTGGATTATCTGTACATGATATATGTACGCGACCACACGCCCGAAAATTCCATCATATACCTGCCGACGCGCGAAGACTTTATGACGCCCTTGAACGGAAACCCCTCCCCTTTCAAAGCAAGCCTGACAGACAAACTCTCGGCTGCAAGAATACTCTACCCGCGCAGAGTCGTGACATCGGACGAATGGGGCAAGACCAGTTGGTCAAGATACACCACACACATCGCCATCATCAACAACAAAAACATTGACAAACTCAGCTACCCGGTAGATTCTTTCATTCCATTCGGTGTGATGCCCACCATGTTGCCCATCAGCGCAAACAACCATAACAACAACTAAACTTACATACCGCCATGCTCACCATTGTATTCATCATATTGTTCATCTTCGGTTTTCTTTGCATCAGCCTTATGTCTTCCACGTTTTCTTATTTGGAACGCATAGGGTTCGCCTTTCCCTTGGGGTTGGGAACTATCACGCTTCTCATGTTGGCGGCGGATTGGATGCACATTCCAGTCACGTCCGTCACTTGCCTCGTCTTGTGCATGCTTATGCTGGCCGCCATCGTCACACCCTCCCTTCTCCAACGCAAATTTTTAGAAGGTTTAAAGCAAAAAATTGAATGGGATTGGATTAACATTCTTTGGATTGCACTGCTGATGCTTGCCGTATATATTGAGTATGCGAATTTCAGTAAGTGCATGTATTATCCAACCTTTGACCGTGACAGTATGGCCGGCTTTGACACCATCGGTTACGTTGCCGCCAAGGAGTTCACCTATGGTGGCATAAGTATTTTCTCCGACGACTATATGCCTTTGATTCATCGTGCGGGAAGCATCATCGCCTACCAACCCATGGTGCAACTTTCCTACATGCTGGTTTATCTATTCGACGCGGAGACATCGAAAGCCGTTCCGGCTCTTTTCTACCTCAGTTTTCTTGTTGGCTTTTATGGCTTGGTTCGTAGGGCGTCTTCCAACACCGCGGCCATGATGGCCACCATCGGTGTCCTGCTGACCCCGGAAATGACGTCGATGTCCGCTCTTTCCGCCACCAACGTCATCCAAGCCTGCGTCGCCGCTCCTGGTTTGATGTATGTTTGCATGGGTTTCAACCACAAGGAAAAACATCTGTTCTTGCTTGGTTTCACCTTGCTTGCCGTGAATTGCTGGATTAGAAACGAAGGCATTCTCTTTGTCTTGGTTGGAGGTTGCTTGGCCGCCATACATGCCGTAAGCACAAAGGAATACAAAATACTGATACTTCCCTTGTTGGCGATGACTCCGAAATTGGTATTTCTTCTCTATGCCATGCACTACAACCTTACGTCTGAGACTGCCATCATAGCCCATCCATTTTGGGACACGGAAAAAATCAAAATCATCAGTTCAGCGGCATTCCTTCTGTTAAAGAACACCATGTTCTATGGATTGGCGTTCGTACTCTTCCCCATTGCGTTTCTTGCAAACATATATTTCTCCGTCAAGAAAAAATTGGAACTGACCGTTCCGGTGTGCGTGATTTCAGCCGTTTTCATTTATTTTCTCATTATCTATCATGTGGATTTCAAATGGGATTCCATCTACAACGTCCTTGCTTATTCATCAAAACGCTACATGTTCTGCTTCGTACCAATGTCATGGTTCTTCATCTGCAGTTGCGAAGCGGCAAGACGGCTGTTTCTTAAAATCGAAGACACTTGCGGCGCTAAATATCTAAACTGAAAAATTCATTATAATAATCCAAATAAACAATTGACATGAAAAACCAAATTAAGAAAACCTTGTTGCTGCTTCCCGCGTTGCTGACAAGTTTCATGAGTTTCACGACAAGCAAAGCAGAACTGCCAAGGGCAGAATACCCCCGCCCTCAGTTTGAACGTGCCGAATGGAAAAACCTCAATGGCACCTGGACATATTCCTTTGATTTCGGACGCACCGGCAATGAAAAGGATTGGAAAAACGCCAAATCATTCGAAGGAAAGATTACCGTTCCATTCTGCCCGGAAAGTAAGTTGAGTGGTGTGGCCTATACGGATTTCATCAACACAATATGGTACCAACGCACCGTCAGCGTACCCCATGACTGGAACGGAAAAAACATTCGCCTGAATTTTGGCGCCGCGGACTACGAAACAACGGTTTATATTGACGGGGCGTTCGTAGGAAAACATTTCGGGACGGGGTCATCCTTTAGTTTCGACGTCACGAAATTCCTGAAGCCTGGAGTGACTTCCAATTTGGTAGTCCGTGTTGACGACAATCTGCGCAACAACTTGCAACCGGGCGGCAAACAATCGCAAGCCTTGAAATCTGCCGGTTGCAATTACACGCGCACCACGGGCATTTGGCAAACGGTGTGGCTTGAACCCATCGATGCGGAAGGACTCAAGACCGTTGTCGCCACTCCCGACATAGACCAAAAACAACTCGTTGTACGTCCCTCTTTCTTCCAGGCATCCAATGACAACACCTTGACAGTCCTGATGAAGGATGGAGACAAAACCGTAGCGCAGAAAACCGTCAAATGCTGCGATGAAAGCATCATTGTCCTTCCTTTGAAGAATGTAAAATTGTGGAGTCCCGAAAGTCCATTCCTGTATGACTTGACATATACAATCAAGAACAAGGATGGCAAAGTCATTGACGAAGTGAAATCTTACGCGGGAATGCGCAAAGTTCATCTCGCCAACGGCTATTTCTACCTGAACAACCAACCTTATTTCCAGCGTTTGGTTCTTGACCAAGGTTTCTATCCCGATGGGATTTGGACCGCACCGAGCGACGAAGCATTGAAACAAGACATCGCAATGAGCAAGGCAGTCGGTTTTAACGGCGCCAGACTGCATCAAAAATTCTTTGAGGAACGCTATTACTATTGGGCAGACAAACTTGGCTACCTTACTTGGGGAGAATCACCCAGCTGGGCATTGGATGTCAACAATGATTTGGCCGCGCGCAATTTCATTTCCGAGTGGACGGAAATGCTCATGCGAGACCGCAACCACCCGAGCATCGTAACCTGGACTCCGTTCAATGAAACATGGGGTAGCAGCGATGGTGTTTACGTACGTTTCATCAACGATGTTTACGACCTCACCAAAGCCATTGACCCGACACGTCCCGTTAACGACGTAAGCGGTGACGGACACATCAAAACCGACATCTGGAGCGTTCACGACTATACAAGGAACTATGATGACCTTGTAAAGCACATGACAATCAAGACCGGCGTTGAACCTTTCCGCAACGAACCCGGAAAGAAATTTCTTGCGAAATATGCCGGGCAGCCATACATGATTGACGAGTTCGGTGGTCTTCCTTGGATAAAGAAAGAAGAACGCGCCTCTTCATGGGGATATGGAGGACAAATTGAAGACATCGAGAAATTCTACGACATCCTCGACAAGCAAGTAAAAGCCTTGAAAGCCTGCAAGCATGTAGTGGGCTACTGCTATACGCAAATCACCGATGTCGAGCAGGAGAAAAACGGCATTTACTATTACGACCGCAGCAAGAAATTCGACACGGAACGCATCAGGAAAATCTTCGAGCAGATTCCTTCCATCATCGAAAATCCACAAGATTTGAGTGATTGGAAATAATTTCTTCATCAACATACAATTTGGGGGTGCATCACTGATGCACCCCCAAATTTGTCTTCTGCCTATAAAAGACGCTCGGGTATAAACCGATACTTCAACAATGTCCACAAGGCAATCCAACCATCACGAGCCCGAATCTTTTTCCCATCTTCCACTGTGCGCGGATAATAATGAATTGGCACTTCCTGAATTTTATAGCCCTTTCTACATACTTTTGCCGTTACTTCAGGGCAGAATTCAAATCCTTTGCATTTCAAATGAAAAGATTTTAGAAGTTCCGTACGAAACATCTTGTAACAAGTCGGCTCATCCGTGATATGCTGAAAATACAATACGTTTGTCACCATGGACAGCAAGCGAGATCCCCAGTAGAATGACCTGTAAGCATAAACCGCATATTTACGACTCATAAACCGCGAACCATACAATACCAACAAATCTTCATTCACCATTTTCCGCAACATGGCTGAAAAATCATTGGGATTCAATTCTTCATCTCCATCTTGGATTACAGTATAATCACCATCCGCTACTTCCAGGCCTGTCCTGATAGCCATGCCTTTCCCTCTATTATGAACATGCTCCAGCAATGCGACATTTTGACCTGAATTCCGTGAAATAAACGTCCTTACAATATCTGAGGTATTGTCAATGGAACCGTCATTCACCACTATCACCTGTAACTTGTAATCATAAGGCAACCTGACCCGACACACTTTTTCGAGTATGCCTTTGATATGAGCCTCTTCATTGTATGCAGGCATGATGACTGAGAGCACTTTATTCATAGACAAAACAATTCTAACTGAAAGCAAAAGTAATCAAAAAACTTTTCACAAGAAAGCGCATGTCATTCTTTCCGATAAACATCAACATTTTTGTCTTCCGCCATCAACTGTTCGGCAAAACTCTGCCACAACACGTCATTCGGCAAGGATGCCTTCAAGTCTATCTTTTGGTGAGATACGGGATGCTCAAAATTCACCCGCCAAGAAAGCAAGGAAATGCTGCCATCCGGGTTGGAACGTTCCGCACCATATTTCAAATCGCCTTTTATGGGACAACCTATCTTTGACAACTGACAGCGTATCTGATGATGACGCCCCGTCAACAAATGTATCTCCAACAGGCAATATCGCCTTGAGACACCCAACAAGTGATACCTGAGAATGGACACCTTGCCCTCAGGCAATTCTTTATCGTATGCATACGATTTGTTCTGCTTTTCATTGCGCACAATCCAATGCCGAAGTTCGTCCGTTTCTTTTGGAGGACGGTTCTTGACAATGGCAAGATAAGTCTTTTCAACCTCTCCCTTTCGGAACATGTCATTCATGCGAGACAAGCCCTTGGTTGTTCGCGCAAAGACCACCAAGCCACTCACGGGTCTGTCCAAACGATGGGGTACGCCCAAAAAAACGTCTCCTGGTTTGGCGTATTTCTCCTTGATGTAAGCCTTCACCGCTTCCGAAAGCGGAATGTCACCGGTCTTGTCGCCCTGTACAATTTCACCGGCCGCCTTGTCCACCACTATAAGGTGGTTGTCTTCGTAAATTACTTTCAAAGTTTTATGAAATCCAATAGAGGCAACGTTTGCAAATCAAATGAAAACGTCGCCTTATTGCGTATTGTAACAGTTACATATTCATTCCACCATCAACTTGCAGCACCTGCCCCGTGATGTAAGAGGACATATCTGAAGCAAGGAACACAGCGACATTTGCTATGTCATCAATGGTTCCACCTCTTCTTAGAGGTATTCTCTTCACCCATTCCTTGCGAATGTCGTCGGACAAGGCGGCAGTCATCGCCGTATCGATAAAACCCGGCGCAATGGCATTCGCACGAATGCCGCGGCTTCCCATTTCCTGGGCGATGCTCTTGGCAAGTGCTATCAAGCCTGCCTTTGAAGCCGCATAGTTACATTGCCCGGCATTGCCGTGGACACCCACCACACTGGCCATATTGATGATACTACCGCCACGCTGACGCATCATGATGGGTGTACAAGCATGTATGAAATTAAATGCGGATTTCAAATTCACCGTAATAACGGCATCCCATTGCTGTTCTGTCATGCGCATCATGAGTCCATCCTTGGTAATGCCCGCATTGTTTACAAGTATGTCTATTCTTCCAAATTCCTCCTTGATTTCTGAAACGACTTGTTCTGCTTCGGCAAAATTCGCGGCATTGGAGGCATAGCCTTTTGACTTTACCCCTTTGGCGGCTATTTCTGCTTCCGTAGCCTTCCCGTTTTCATCTATCACCAAATCTGTAAAAGCTATGTTGGCACCCTCTTCGGCGAATTTCAACGCGATGCCTTTTCCAATTCCACGGGCAGCACCGGTAATTAAAGCTGTTTTTCCTTCTAACAATCCCATATATTCAAATTTAATAATGTACATTACGCAAGCCAAGCAATCTACGAACCCAAGCGGACACTATGGGACGGCTTGTTTCCATAGTAAGTCCATTAGCCAACCGTCCATAAATATAAGGCACTTCCAAACCCTTCAAGGTATAATGAAATATATCTGCCATCAAATTGACATTTTCTATTAGAAATTCACCTTTGTCGCACCCTTCCTGCAATACGCGACGGAAAATTTCCAACTCGTCGTGATCGAATATCTTCCTGACGCGTTCCACCATCCAAATGTTCCTGAAAAATTCGGCTCGTAGATTTCCATTTCGTGTGACGGCCTCCTTAATCATGTTCAGATGCGTATATATTAACAATATGACCTTCAATTCCGAATTTATGTTCTTGGAGGCCACTTCATCCATTTTGTCGGAAAGCCTCTCCATCTCTGTTTCAATGACGGCATAGTATAACTCTTCCTTATTTTTGAAATACATATACAGCGTACGCCTGCCCTTGTTTGAAGCGACGGCTATGTCATTCATAGTCGTTCCTTCAAGACCTTTTTGGGCAAAAAGACGACGGGCCACATCAACCAACAGATTACGAGTTTTTGCTATAGACATTTTAAAATTTTTCTTTTCAAACTACAAAACTTTTTAGAATTATTCAATACTGAATATGCGTTATGTTTGCACGTTGAATTTGTGTGTGCAAAAATACAAATTCAAATCATTTTCACAATCTTATTTTCCAAATATCAAAAAAAAAAGTGTCATTTTGAATTTAATGCTAAATAAATTTGGTAGTTAAACAATAAAGTCATAACTTTGCACCAAAATTGAAACACCGCGGAGTGGAGCAGTTGGTAGCTC
>DCGD01000101.1:16486-22629 GCA_002315195.1 Prevotellaceae bacterium UBA1787
TCCGCCACACATAGGGAACAGTAAAATGTTCCCTTTTTTATATATCGGAAACTTTGCACATAAAAGTAGGACTGCATTTTGTACACAACAAAATTACAGTCCCACTAAACTTATTTATCGTCAAGAAATTAGAAAGTCAACTGATTGGGGCAATTGAACATGAGTTTAGATTGCTTGCTTGTGATGCTTTTAAAAGAAACCGCGTGATTGAACGACATCAAACGATGTGTGTCGGTTCCAAACGCATTAACCCAGTTCTTTTTCAAAAACCACTCAAACTTTCTGTATGCATCTTTACCATAAGCACCTGCTATGGAAGTTAGATTGCATTGAAACATTATTCCCTTTGACTTGAGCTTTTCGTAATCATTCTTATCCATGTAAAGATACCGCTCAGGATGCGCCAACAAGGGTACAAAGCCCTTTTTCTTGATGCTGTCCAACGTTCCGTAAAGGTCCATTGGGGGATTGAAATAGGATGTTTCAACCAACAAGTGTCTCGAATGTTCACCTAAAGGCAACAAATCATTATTTTTCAAGCGTTCTTCAAACAATGTATCCATCATGTATTCAGCACCTAAATGCAAGTGGATTCCACCATGATATTCTACCAACAGTTCCTCGAAACGCTTCTTGAGATTTTCGGTCTTGTTGGGAAAATCTTCCATGATATGCGGCGTCAACCACAGTTCTTTGACACCTAAGCTTTCAAATCTCTCAAGTATCTCCAACGACATATCCATCGAAGGAACACCATCGTCCACACCGGGCAGAATATGGCTGTGCCAATCCGTCAGACCGTCAAAGAAACGAATACTTTCTAAACTCTTCCTTAAAAAAAACATTGATACAATGTGATATTAAACAATTACAAAGCATCAGTCTTTCTGATTATAGCCATAACCATAACCATAACCGTAACCTCTCTTACCATAACCATACTTGTAACTATAGCGTCCGCCTGCAAGCTTGGTTCCGTTCAAGAGAAGTCCCATGCTGTTGAACTTGTGTGTCTTATACATATTGTCAACATCAGGCAGCATGCTACGTTCAAACAAATCAACACGAATGACAAAAATAGTCAAGTCGGCCAAAACTTTAATGATATCCGCATCCGTAACGATTTCAATCGGTGGACAGTCCAAGAATATATAATCATACTCTTTGCGCAGTTCATCAAGCATGGTCTTCAAACGTCCATTTGACAGCAATTCGGCGGGGTTAGGCGGCATCGAACCAACCGTCAAGACGTGTACGGGATTATCATCCGTTCCCTTTGCGATAAGACTCCTGAAGTCATCTTTGTTGCCACTAAGATAATCTGCGACTCCATATTTCGGTTGGTCAAAATATGCACCCAACGATTTCTTGCGCAAGTCCAAGTCAATGACGATTGTACGCTTATTCTGAATGGCCATGGCGGTTGACAAGTTGGCGCTGATGAAAGTTTTACCACTACCCGGATTGGCTGATGTAAGCATAATGACGCGTCCCATACCATCTTTTTTGAGCATAAATTCCAAATTGGTACGAACCACGCGGAATGCTTCATTGAGAACTCCTCTGTTTTTAGCCTTTACGATGACTTGTGGCTTATCGTTTGAATGATTGAGTGTATTGTCACGACGTACGAACTTGTTCTTTAGACGGCTAAGGAATGTTTCCTTTTGTTTGTTCATTTGCGGAATCTCACCTATGAACGGAACAGAAAGACGGGACAAGTCCTTGCGACTGCGGACCGCCGTATTAAGTGACTCTCTCAAATGCAACAATCCAACAGGTAACATCAAACCAATGACGAAAGACAACAAAAGGATGTTTCTGCTATTGGGTGACGAGGGAAGATTTGTGCCACTGTGTTCCGGTGAGGTAAGCACGCGCGTACTATACGAAGTGAACGCCTTAGACAATTCATTCTCTTCTCGCTTTTGCAAAAGGAATAAATACAACGCTTCCTTGACCTTTTGCTGACGCTCGGAAGAAAGCAGTTGTCCTGCCTGCTGAGGATTGCTGACAATGCGCGCATTTGCCCTTGAACGTGCATTTTGCGCAGTTTTTATCTGCATATTCAGACCTGCAATATAATTGTCAATAGAGTTCAAAATGCTGGAACGCAATGCTGCGAGTTCCTTGTCCATATCTTGAACCAGCAAATTCGACTCGGATGAACTTTCTACAAGACGATTGCGTTGCAATTGTACCGTGTTGTACTGATTAATCATTGTTTGTATGTTACTCTCCTGCAATCCGGCATTGGCGGGCATCAACTGATGAATCGAAGAACCGATAAAATTGGACAAATAACGGGATATACTCAATTGATTGTTCAATTCCATTATTCGTTTTTCCTCTTCTGAAGAATTCTGCATATCCATACCCACAGACATTGCAAGGTCGGGTATCATGTTGGAACTTTTGAAAGTGGTAATGTTGTCATCGACTTGTCCCAACTCCTCCTGAATAGTAACCAAACGTTCGTTGATGAATTCATTGGTAGCGGTTGTAATCTTGTTCTTGTCGACAATCCAGGATTCATTGTAAACATTTATCAAAGTATTCAACAATTCCTCAGCCCTTTGGATGTTGAAATCCTTAACTTGCAAATTCACGACTGTGGCATTTTTGTTTTCAAGACTGACCGTCAGACGTTTTTGGTATGCATTGACAGTAGCGTTCAAATTTTTGCGGCTGACGTAAATTTTTTCTGTCATAACGCTGTCTTTTGCATACGGAGTCGCTGAGAAAGAAAGTACACCAATCGGAGTATTAACTTTGCTGCCAACTTTTACCTGAATGGGTTTACCATCAAGGTCATCACCACTTTTCTTAAATTCGGAAAGTAGGATTACTCCTTTTTCTTTTAAAGGACTCATGACGAAAGAAACGGGTTCCTGGTTGTCACTTTCAAACGCGACCGTAACAGGCACCTGGTCACCATAAAGAATATTTTTGTGGAACATCCCTTCTGCAGAGTAATTCACGTCCAAATGCAGACGTTTAACCACCTCATACATCAAATCGGGAGATTGAAAATTCACAATCTCATTGTCAACATTCCTTCGCGCATCCAACATACCCATCTTTGAAAAGGCGCTTGCCACATCATTGGAGATGGATTGTCCCTTTGAATCTTCCTTGATCAATACCGATGCGGAACGTTCATACTGAGGATGCGTTTTAAGTAAATAAAAAACACCACCTGACACACATATTAATATCGAAACAATAAACCATAAAAAATGTGACAGATATAAATCTACATAATCTCGCAATTCTAAAGTTTCATTGCTCGAATTGGAACCTTGGGAGTTTTGAATAGTATCCATTGTTCTGTGATAATAAGGTATATTTGAAAATATGCTATTTGAAAATCAAAACTGAAACGGATGTCAGCAAGGACGCAAGGGAAATCCAAAATGAACTGCTGCGCAAGTTGTTTCCATTCACGGTGGATTCACGCTGGCGCTTTTCATTCGGGTTGACATAAATGATGTCGCCCTGTTGTATGTAAAAGGCAGGCGAAGAATAGAGTTCGGCACCCTTAGTGAGATCTACGCGCATCACTTGATCCGTGGTTCCTACACCATGTCGTAGCACGGCTATGTCTTTGCGTTCACCATTAATGGTCAAGTCACCCGCCAGACCAAGGGCATCCATTATGGTAAAACGGTCACGGTCAATCTTGTATCTTCCTGGACGAGTGACTTCTCCCATAACGGTCACGCCAAGATTCATATATTCTATCGTTACAACTGGATCCTTGATTTGATTACTTGCAATGAGTCTCGCCTTAATATCTTCCGAAACTGCCTCGCGGGTCATCCCGGCCACTTTTATTTTTCCTAAAATAGGAAAGTCAATCTCACCTTTCGAGTCGACCGTATAGCCCGATATGTACTGAGACGCTTGACTATTGGTAACCGCATTGCTTGCCGTAAGCGATTGTGTTTCGCCTATTCTTCGTGTATAATATGGCATGTTGAACATAGCAGCAAGCTGAGGCTCGCGACTGTTTACGATAATCGAAATCTGATCCAAAGGCTGCAAAGTGATGACCTTGGCTTCCAGACTTTGGAGTGCATCCTTATCCTTCAAATCTTGAAAATAGGTGATGTTTGTAGGAGTGTGGCATGCTGCAAACACTATGGCCGCAACAATGAATGAAAAAAAGAACTTTAATTTTCTCATGTTATGTTTCAATATATGTGAATTTCAATCTATGTTCCTGTCTAAAAAATATTGTGTCTTGCAAAAGTACAAAAAAACATTTATTTCTTTCCTAATCAAGTTGTATTATTCATCATTTACCAAGAAAAAAACATCTTTTGACAATAAAACACGATGTTTCCATTATTGGAAGCTTACAAAACAACAAGAACACATTGCGTATTTGAACATACAAAAGAAAGTGGAAAATCGCTTACGTTATTCCATTGCATTGACTGCAATTTCATAGAGATCAATTTACAATTCAAGGTATGTCGCGTTTTCCTTTCTCCCAAACAGCACACGTTTCAAGTACTTTTTACAAATCTTTCGTCATACACTTGCTCACATTCTGAAACTTTACGAAATTTGCAATACATTAATCAAATAGAGAACAGACTTGATTGACTTGATGGAAAAGTCAAGAACTACGTCAGCACAAGAACTGTAACATAAAAGTCACTTAAATGAATAACATACGGAATGCAAGGATTGAAGACTTAAACGAAATAGCGGCATTGGAATCTATTTGTTTCCCTCCGGCAGAAGCAGCCGACAAAGCGTCATTCGAATGGAGACTGAGGACATATCCAACTCACTTTTTTGTAATGGAAATTGATGGAAAAATCGTCTCGCTTGTCAATGGACCGGTAACCAAAGAAAAAAATCTTATGGACGATATGTACCATTCCCCTTCCTTCAGCAATGAAAAAGGCGAATGGCAGATGATATTTGGTTTGGCAACACATCCAAGCTTTCAGCATCAAGGTTTCGCAAGCCAACTTATGCGATTATTCGTATGGAAAGCATTTGAACAAGGCAGAAAGGGCGTCGTACTCACATGCAAAGAAACAAAAATTTCGTTCTATGCCTCATTCGGTTTCAAGGACGAAGGTGTTTCTTCCTCCACACACGGAGGAGTGCCTTGGCACCAAATGAGACTGACATTCTGATAGGTTCAGGTAAACGACAATGATTTAGCCATGTTCCTTCTAAAACTTGAAACTGTAGAGACATTTTGCGAGACCTGTCATCACAAAATATGTTCGCACTTGAAAGCACATCTAAAATTTTCTGAACAATACTATCGTAAATTACAATCACCTTGCAATCCACCTAATGATTTTTCAGTAACTTTGCAGTTCAATTAAATCTATTGAAATGCTTAAAATAACTGACGAAGAAGCCCTGCGCTATCACGAAGAAGGCAGACCAGGAAAAATTGCTGTTGTCCCGACGAAACCATACACCACACAAAAAGATTTGTCATTGGCTTATTCTCCGGGTGTGGCTGTACCTTGTCTAAAAATCCAGGAAAACCCACAGGATGTATATAGATACACCAATAAAGGAAACCTTGTAGCCGTCATCTCCAATGGAACCGCTGTTCTCGGCTTAGGCAACATCGGGGCGATGAGTGGAAAACCCGTGATGGAAGGAAAGGGGCTCCTTTTCAAAATTTATGGAGGGATTGACGCTTTCGACATTGAAGTGGATGAAACCGACGTGGAAAAATTCATCGCCGCAGTAAAAGCCATTGCGCCTACTTTTGGAGGGATAAATCTGGAAGACATCAAAGCACCCGAATGTTTTGAAATTGAGCGCCGTCTCAAAGCGGAGTTGGACATTCCCGTCATGCACGACGACCAGCACGGCACCGCCATTATTTCCGCGGCGGGTCTGTTGAATGCCTGTGAAGTTGCCGGCAAGAAATTGTCAGAAGTCCAAATAGTCGTGTCGGGAGCGGGCGCCGCAGCCATTTCATGCGCACGACTCTACATTGCACTCGGAGCGAAACGCGAAAACGTACTCATGCTGGACAGCCGCGGTGTGATTACCTCTGATAGAAAAAATCTAACAGAGCAGAAAAGAGAATTCGCCACCAACCGTCAGGGAATCCACACGCTCGAAGAAGCCATGAAGGGTGCGGACGTATT
>DCGD01000127.1:0-2876 GCA_002315195.1 Prevotellaceae bacterium UBA1787
AGGCAACCAACGCATACAAGCCGTAAAGCCCGGCCGTAAAAGGTATGCCCTTATAGACATACAAGATGCAACTTACGGCATCCACCACCAACCATACCAACCATTGCTCGAGGTACTTATGGGCGAGCAGCCAAAGGGCGATGATGCTAAGGGCGTTGATAAACGCATCACATACCGGGACATTACTGTCGGTGAAACGTACAAGCACTGCATATATTACCAACCACAGGATTGCAAAGACGAAAGTGCATTTCAGCGACAGACTGAACGAAACATGCGTTATCCGCATGGTTTCGGATGCTTTCTTGTTTCCGAACCGCCACACAAACCAGCCATAAGCCGTAGCCAAAATATAATATACCTGCATTCCACAATCCGCATACAGTCCGGCATTATAATATGTAAACACATACACCATCGGCATGACAATGCCGACCAACCACAATTTGATGCTGACATGATATTCCAGCCAAAGATACCACAGGCCAATGAACGTACCAATGATGTCCAGTATCACCAAACGATGAGCCTCCCAAAACGCTATTAAATCCCCCATCATATTTCCACTGAAAGATGCACCAAAAAATGAATGGGCGCCTGGGCGGAATAGACTGCATAGGAATCTCCAAACTCCGTCTGATAACCTTTCATGCCTCCATGTCCATCACTCCTGACAGCCGTGGAAGCCGCTCCGAAACTCTCGTATTTTTCGTTGAACAGATTGTAAACAGTGACACCCAATTTCAAACGGTTTACACTCTTGATTTTGCTGAAAGAATAAGACAGGTCAAGATGACTTACGAAATAGGGATCCAACATGAGACTGACCGCCTTGCCGCCATCGTCATAACTGCGAAGCCCCGTCGTTGTCATATACTGTTCACCGACATACTGCGACTGCAACCTTATGTCCAAATTCCCATAATTCAACTTGAACACATTGTTCAGCATAAAATCAGGAGAAAAGGAAAGCGGCGCACTCTTGACGCGATGGTATTCCTGTATGTCGTCCAGAAGAAACTCAAGATTTCTCGAACGGTTGCGACTCCATGTGGCATTGGCATCCCACGAAAAACACTTCACGGGTTGCCATTGCGCACTCAACTCCACACCCAAACGATAACTTTCCCCGATGTTTCGGGCAATCATGGCCCCTATTGCATCCTGTTCACCCGTCAAGACCAATTGGTCTCTGTACGACATGTAATAAAGGTTGGCTCCCGCTGCAAAAACGGTTGTTCTCAACTTGTAGCCCATCTCCAAGTCCGTCAGTTTTTCAGCTTTCGGATTGAAATCTGAGGAATAAATAAAATCGTTGCGCATCGGTTCCTTGTGTCCCTGGGCAATGGACGCATACAACCGGTGATGCGGATGGACATTCCACATGACACCCATCTTGGGATTGAGGAAATGAAAGTGCGTCCCCACGTCAAATCGCACCTGCTCCAAACCATAGTAAAACTCCGATGGTCCCTGCAGACTGTAATCGATATAGCGGTATTGCATATCCGCATACATGCTCAGCCCCTTCCACAACGTCCTGCTTATTTTCCCGTACACATTGAAATCATGTTTCAAACTGTTGTTGTCATAATAGCAGTGATTGGGATTGATATTGCCGGCACTGTTTCGCACCCATATCACGTTGCCGAACTGATTGCCATCGTAGCAATTCCAACCACCACCCAAAGCCGCATCCAACGCGGCTCTTTTATAATTCAAGGAAAACACCGTCCCATAGAAATCATTGTCCATCTGCTTGCGGTGAATCAAGTCACTCTCAGTCCCTACATGTTCGGGAAACTTGTAGAGATAGAGGGGTTGGTTGCACATGTACTGTTCATAATAGCCATTCCCATGGGTATAGTGCAACACTATGTTCATATTGAAAGATGGTGTCAGACGCTGGTTCCACATGAGTTGGTAGTTCTGCAAATGGTAGTTGTCCGTCTGATTGTCATAGAAAGCCGTGTCGCCCTTGTCGTCAATGTACCTGCCGCAAGGATTGTAGTCGCGCCCGTATGCAAGCATATCTTCACGGCTGGCGTAATCCCAGGCGTGATAGGTACGTTCGGTGCCGTTGAAAGTGATGAATTTCACCACTGAATTTTCGCCGAAATATCCTCCTTGGAGAAAATAGGAATTAAGTCGCGTGGAGGCGCGGCGAATGTAACCATCACTGCCAATGTTGGAAAGACGCCCCGAAAGTCCCCAACGCTTGGCCAAAAGTCCCGTCCCAAAAAGCAAACTCTCCTTGTGAGTGGCATACGCTCCCCCGGACATGTCGGCACGGAAATATGGATCCTGCCGCATATTCTCCGTCTGCATATTCACCGACGCCCCGAACGCTCCGCTTCCGTTTGTGGAAGTCCCAAGACCTCTTTGCAACTGGATGCTCTCCAAACTGGATGTCATGTCAGGTACATTGACCCAATACATGCAACCACTTTCCGCATCATTTTGGGGGACACCGTTTAAGGTGACATTGATACGTGTGGCATCCGTGCCTCTCAGGCGCATACCTGAATAACCGATGCCCATACCCGCATCCGAAGATGTCAGTACGGAAGGTTCCGACTCCAACAAAAAAGGGACATCCTTGCCGTAATTTCTCGATGCAATCCCTTTCTTGTCCAAAGATGTAAAAGCCATGGGCGTTTTTTCGGTCGCACGGACGGCGGAAACGCTAACTTCCTGAAGATTTCTTTGAACGACCGTATCCACCCTGACGATGTTTTCAGCCTGAATGACAGTGGAAACCATCATGGTTCCACAAAAAAACAAAACACTTTTCATGAACAAAAAATTTTTCTCTCCGCCGGTATTATCCGGTTCAGGTATAAGGGTTTAATCTCAGCCACGACAAGCATCGGGGC
>DCGD01000127.1:2881-3107 GCA_002315195.1 Prevotellaceae bacterium UBA1787
GCGGGGCACCCCTAAATTTTCTGCTTGCAAAGTTAGATGTTTTTCCGTATTTCCCGTGAATTCTGTCCAATAATTTTGCGGCTAATCCAAAAAAAATTCACCTCATAGCCCGAGTGGCGCCGGCACTGCCCTTATTCGGGGGACGATGCCCACACCACACGGACTATGAGGCGTATGGGTTGGTTTGGTTATTTTGAGCAGCCGATTTGATAAACTTATAAAATTA
>DCGD01000123.1 GCA_002315195.1 Prevotellaceae bacterium UBA1787
GCCTGTGATTGACTAAATTGGAATATCCTTAGCAGTTGCGGATTTGAGGTATATCAAGAATCATTATAAGTCAATGAGTTCCGAAGTGTTGTATTGCGGTTTGGATTCTGTATATTTCTCTACATCCACGGCAGACGCTTTTATAAGAACGGTGGTAAACACCTCTTCCTTGATGAAGTACATAAGTATGATACATGGAGCAAGGAATTGAAGGAAACTTATGATTTATATCCGGACATGAGAATCGTTATAAGTGGTTCTTCTGTACTGAACCTCATGACCGGTGATGCTGACCTTTCACGCAGATGTTTGGCATACGATATTCAAGGCCTGTCATTTAGGGAGTTCCTGAGATTCTACAAAGGTATTGATATTCATCAGCAGAGTATAGAACGTATTCTTGGGCATCCTGAGGATATTTGTTCTGAGGTGTTGGATAAATGCCATCCTCTCCTATTGTTCAAGGAGTATTTGCAATACGGATACTATCCATTCTATTTGAAGCATAAATCTCAGTACTATACTTATATCGAGCAGATTGTGAACTATGTCATAGAAACAGAGTTGCCACAGGTGTTCAAAGTGGAGGTAGGTATGGTTAGGAAAATAAAAGCGCCATTGTCTATAATTGCGGATAGCATACCTTATGAAGTGGATGCGACAAAACTTAGCGGTGTTATCGGTGTTCACAGAACGACTGTTGTCAGTTATCTCTATATGCTTGATAAGGCAAAGATGATGAACATGCTCTTTTCTGGTACAAAGAATGTAAAGACACTCCAGAGACCAGATAAAGTGTATCTTGAAAACAGCAATATGCTATATGCTCTTACATCATCACAAGTAGATACAGGAACAGCAAGAGAGACATTCTGCGTAAATCAACTCAAGGCAAATCACAATATTGAATACGGCAAAAAGAAAGGAGACTTTGTAATTGACGGCAAATGGACTGTAGAGGTTGGAGGACAGAGTAAAGGATTCTCGTTGCAGGAGTTTCTAATTCATTCGTTCTTGCAGATGATATAGAGTCTCTCCGTTTGGCAGAAAGATTCCTTTGTGGGCATTAGGATTTGTTTATTGATAACAATACTGGTACAAGTCAATCCACGCCATTGAGGATAAAGTAAGACTCGTCAAGCCAACCGAAAACCATGCCGCAAAAAGTCTTCGTTTATTTCTCATGTGAAATGGCGAAAAACATGTGGCATGGCATCATTAATGGTGAAAGACATCAATAGGAAACGGAACACTTTATGCCCAATGACCGAACATGGTCAGCTATGGTGTCCAACTCTTCGTGCGTGGCTTTCTCAAGTTCCAAAGTCGGTGTTTCGCGGTCAATCGTGTAAATCATCACTTGTTCGGGTAGAATCCGCTTGAGTGCCTGCAGCCAGGGATTGACATATTCTTCGCCTGTGTTGCGGAAATCCATATTGTTTACCCTGCCTTTCATGAACATGGTCTGTATGGTGACGTGTCCTTTGAATTGAGCCATTCGGTCAATCTGTTTTTCCACGGAATAAGGCAGCACGGGGCGGTTGACACGTTGAATGTACAAAAGGTTGACGGTATCCAGTTTTTGAATGTTGTTGTCTATTTTCAGCAATGCGTTGAATACACTCTCCTGGTGAATGTGCATGCCGTTGCTCAGGACGCTTACCTTGGCAAGGGGCGCATAGGAATTGCGCAGTTGAATGACGTCGTCCACAATGTCTCCAAATTGGGGATGCGCCGTGGGTTCTCCGTTTCCTGCAAAAGTGATGACATCGGGGAGTTGTTCTTCCCGCTGCATCCGCTGTAAAGTAAGTTTCAACGCCCGGGCTACTTCTTCGCGCGATGGACGGTGGCCGTGAGGACGGTGGCTGCCGTTGAAACCACATTCGCAGTACACGCAGTCGAACGTACAGACTTTACCATCACCGGGCATGAGATTGACGCCGAGAGAAATACCCAACCGGCGACTCTTGACAGGACCGAAAATGGGAGAAGGATATAAGATGGTTGACATATTGAAATTGTTTATGGTTTATTGGCGTTCATTGGATTTCGTATGTTTTTCGAGCCTACCAGATAGGCCTTCGCTGTTCCAATGCGCAGGAAAAGATCCAGTCGCACGGGGATATGGTTCATGTCATCGGTCACATAGAACGTCACGACTTCTTTTTCCTTGTTGTTTTCATATTCAACGAATGAGAGTACGAGGCAGTCGTATGAACCGCTTCCATTCTTCATCTTGATATTCTTTTTTCCTCGGTAAATCAGCGTTTGTTTTGATTTACCATTGCCATCCGTCATCATGAATTCAATTTTTTGGCCTTTCTTGAATTGCGAAGCGTCAAAAGACCGCGCTCTCAACATGATGCTCAACATGTCGTAAATGGGTTCGTATGAAGTTTCCGTCTGCCAGGATTCCTCTCCATCGGGATTCACGTAGCGTTGTCGGGCGGAGGTGATGCCGTTCTTGTAAGAGAACCATACGTTTCTCTGTCTGTAGGATTCGCCTTCCAAGTCCGTTTTGGAATAGTAAAGGGGTTGAATGTCCATTTGGCTTACTACGCTTGTCAAAGTGTCGCGGAGAACGAAGAAACGGTCAGCCTTGGAAGATCCCCTTGTAAGCAGGCGGGTTCGGTAGGCGGGGATTCCGTTGTAAACTGTCGATGTGACGCTCATGGAAGCCGTGCCCGCTTTCACCCAAATGAATTTCCAATTGTAGTACAAATCATATTGCAGCGTTTCTCCACTTTGAAAGGCAGTGTTGGTTTCAGCGTTCATGCAGGTTCCCATCAGCATGAAGAGCAACAGCAGCACAGGCTTAATTGCGATGTTTTTCTTTTTCACGTTCTGCATTGCGGTGGTTGATGGTTTTTTCTTTGTCAGGTTTCTGTTTGGTGATCTCCAAAGGTTTCTGCTGGTAGCGGGGAACATCCCGGACGTTCCAGTCCTGTTCCACGTCCCACATGGCTTTCAGCGTCAGTTCGTGAGGGAAGTAGAAAGTTTCTTCCGCCTGTTTCCCATCCTCATATTTTCCGCCATCCCACTTGCCGTTTCCGTTGAGGTCGATGAAGGCGCGCATGTAATATTTACCGGGTTTTACGAAATAGAATTCCGCCTTGCCTTTTTTGCAGCGGGAAGAGTAGGCGGGTTTGTCACCGCGCAGCAACTGCACGATGACCGTTGAGTCGGAGAAACCATTGAGCGTCACGAAGACGGATGAAAACTTGTCCAAATCGGGGATGGTAATCTTTGAATCCACCTTGTTTGAAGGTTTGCCGTAGATGCTTATCATAGCCGCCGAATCGATTCTCAGGCGATATTCCTGCTTGGGTCTCCACTCCGCGTAAATCGTGTAACTCATGATGTTGTTTTTATTTTGTTTCATGATGTAGTTCGCAGGGAAAAACAAACTGTCCTGTTTCAGTTCCAGGTGAATTTTTGTCGTGTCGATGAATTTGATGGGTTCCGTGACAGACAACCTGACGTTTTCGTTGGGTGGCAACGAACCGGTACCCTTGACGTTCAGGTCGATTGTCTCAATGGGGTACTCTTTTTGGTATGGGCGGTCTTTTTTCTTGAGTTTTTCCTGTTCCTTTTCCCATTTCTTGAAGGCTTCCGCTTTTTGTTTTTGTCGTTTGGCGAAGGTTATCTTGGACGTAAGTTCCAATGTGTCGGTTTTTTCCTGAAGTACGCCCAGCGTATCGGTTTCCATGTAGGTCATGGATATTTGCAACGTGTCCTTGTTGGCGATGAGCGTGTCCGTGAGCCAGTATTGCAGCGTATCGTTACCGGCGCTCTTGTTGAGTATGAAGGCATCCTTGTCATTGAAATTCAATCCTTTGACAATGGGAGGATTGGCACTTTTCGTCGTGAAATACAGTTCAAAATGTTCGTGGACGTTACGTTCCGATTTCAGGAAATGCTGTTCTTGTTCAGAGTCGGTGTAAGCCAGCAGCACCAAGTCGTCGGGTGTATAGTGTGTGAAAGCCACCGTTTTCAGACTGTCGTAAAAAATGTGTGCATCGTCATGCCACACCGTATCCAGACGCGTGTCGGGATAGCTTCCCGTATGGAAGGTGGCGTTCATGAAAGCGAGCATTTCACTTTTTTGGTTATAGGTAAATGACCCATCCGCATCCTTAAGGGCATAGACCTTATATTTTCCGTCTTTCACCCCTCGTATGACGAACCGTCCGCTTCCGTTCGTCCGTGCAACTCGTTCAAACGGAACTTTCTGAAACACGGTGTCGGTAGTGTCGCTGTGCAACCCGACAAGCAGGCCTTTGACAGGTTCAAGGTCTTCCGCGTTGAGAACATAGCCGGCCACTTCCATTGTGTCGCAACTCTCACCCGTGGAGAACAAAAAGGTGTAGTTACCCATGGGATTGCCTTCGTTGTTGTCCAAAATGGCGTCGCTGAAATCAATGGTGTAGGTCGTGTTGGGTTTCAGGGTGTCTTCCAGGCTGATTTTGATTTTGGGTCCGGAAGCGGAGATTTCGGGCATGTTCAGTTGGGGCGGACTGATCACCACCTTTTCGGAAGCGTTGTCCAGACGCACGTTTTCATTGAACAGAATTTGGATTTTTCTTTTGTCGGCATTGACGGCGCCAAACTCCGGCAGCGTAGCCACCACTTCAGGCGGCTCTTCGTCAAATCTTCCGCCGTCGGGCGTACCCGGCGTGGCGCAACTGTGCCATAGCGTGGCGGAAAGAAACAAAATAACGAAATAGGAGGTTATTCTATACATTTTTTTGGAGGTGTGGGCGGTAGAGTTTATTGGAGAGACATGATTTCCTCAATGATTTTCCTGTTGTTGTTCAAGCGAGGGATTTTGTGTTGTCCGCCCAGTTTGCCTTTGCCTTTCAACCAATCATCAAAGATGCCATTTCGGGCGACAACGATTTCCAACCGTTGCAAGGTGATGTTCTTGGAACGCTTGGCTTCGTAGTCAGAGTTGATTTTTTGGAGTTGGCTGTCCAGGATTTCCGCAAACGTATCCATGGATGCCGGCTTGTGGCGGAATTCAATGAGCCACTGGTGGCGGCACTTGCCGTTAATGTCCATAAAGATGGGTGCGGCGGTGTATTCCGCCACTTCCGCTCCCGTCTGCTTGCACGCTTCCGCCAATCCTTTTTCAGCATTGTCCACCATCAGTTCTTCGCCAAAGGCATTGATGAAACTCTTGGTGCGGCCGCTGATGATGAATTTGTAAGGACGGGTGGAAGTAAAACGCACCGTGTCGCCTATTTGATAACGCCACAGTCCGCACGTCGTGCTGATGACCATGGCGTAATTTCTCCCGGTCTCTACACCCCACAAGGGCACAGTCGTAGGATGTTCCGCACCCACCTCTTCCAGGGGAATGAATTCGTAGAAAACACCATAGTTCGCCATGAGTTGCATGGCTTTGTCCTTGGGGTCTGTTTGGATTCCGAAGAATCCCTCGCTGGCGTTGTACGTTTCCATGTAATGCATTCCGTCGTCCGGAATCAGTACCTTGTATGCGTTGCGGTAAGGTGTAAAAGCCACGCCACCATGGAAGAAAACCTCAAGGTTCGGCCAAATTTCCCTTAGGTTGCGCTTTCCCGAAAGTTCGAGCATGTGGCTGACCACGCTCAGCATCCAGGAAGGAACACCGCTCAGGTTGGTGACGTTTTGATGCATGGTCTTGCGGGCGATCAAGTCGCGCTTGGTCTCAAAGTCACTGAGCAGTGCTACTTTTTTCTGCGGTGTTCTGAGGTAGTTCACCAAAGGGTTGATGTTCTCAATCAGAATGGCGCTAAGGTCGCCTACCAGGCTTTCCTTGACATTGTAATTCTGTTCATGGCTGCCGCCGAGAATCAACGCGCGACCGTCGAACAGATGACTTTCAGGGTGCAGGTGCAGGTAATAGGCGACACAATCCGTACCTCCCGCATAGTGAATGTCCTGAAGCCCCTGGCCGCTTACGGGTATGTATTTGCTTTTGTCGTTGGTGGTGCCACTGCTTTTGGCATACCATTTCACCTGTCCGGGCCATAGGATATTCTTCTCACCATGACGCATCCGATTAATGTAGCCTTTCAGGGATTCGTAGTCGTTTACCGGGACTTGTTTTTGGAACCGCTCATAGTCGCCTATGCTGCCATAGCCATGCGCGTAACCCCATTCTGTTTGTTCTCCTTTTTTCAACAAAGCCTTCAACAGATTTTGCTGTGTCTGTTCCGCATCGTCGTTCAATGTCGCAGAGCGTTGGTATTTCTTTTCGAAATAAGGGCGTATTAATTTGGTAAATGTCATTGTCGGTGAATGATTAAATGTCCATAGTAACTGCAAAATTAGCAGAAACATTCCACATTACCAATTTAGTGATGCTGAAAATAAATCAGGCATTCTATGGAAAATAGTCTGTCTCCTCTAATGACAGATTTAATTGAGGGTAAGTTGCTGTTAGATGATATATATAAATAATTATAAATTTTATATAAAATATTTGCAAGTTTCAAATAATCTCCATACCTTTGCAGGCATGAAACGATTATT
>DCGD01000037.1:0-3768 GCA_002315195.1 Prevotellaceae bacterium UBA1787
TGATAGCTTCGTCGTTCCATGTCCACCACATGTTGCCGGCCATTTCCTTGAGTTTCTTCAACGGCTCGGGAATTTGTGAGTGTACGGTTACAATCTTCCAGTTAGGAGTGTTAACATTTCTTGCTTGAACATTCATACTTTGTATAATAATAATGTTGTTTTTTTCTGTAATGATACGTTAAACGCTTTAAAATAAAACCTTATGAAATCTTTCCATTGTGCTTTCTTCGCCAAGTTGGAAGCCTTTTTCCCGATGTCATCGACTTGTTCTTTTGTCAACGTCAGGAAGCGTTCTATGGTTTGCGCCATATTTTCCGCGGCTTCGTCATAATTGCTGTCGGACCGATGCATCACCTCGACGCCATCTTCCAACGCCGCCTTTCGCCCGACCACACCATTGACCCATTGTCCAAATCCCGTCAAATCCGTGGTGAGGCATGGAATGCCGAACGCCACACTTTCCAGGCAGGTATATCCCCACGGTTCATAATAGGAAGGATAGAGGCACAGGTCGCTTCCGATCAGCCAATCATAATACGTCAGGTTGATGATGCCGTCATTACCATCCAGGTACGAGGGAACAAGCAAGACGTGCAGGCGTTGCGACTGTGAAGTGGAAATGCCATAGTCCTTGATGGTGTTCACCAATCGGTCCTCATCATAATTAAATAATGTATGGGTTATGAAGGCGTCGGGCAGCGGGGCGCTGAAACCGGTTCCGTCTTTGGCGGCCAGTCTTTCCAACAAATCTTCGCGAGGACCTTGTTTCCAGCATGGCACGGCAATCACCGCCAGTACGTCTGTCGGCAAAGCCCTTTCCTGCAGTTTGCGCAAGGCGCAAATGAGCAAATCGAATCCCTTGCAACGGAAATCGTTTCTGCCTCCGGTAGTTAAAATGACCGTTTCATCGTCCAATTTTGTACCAAACAGTGCGTTGGCGACTTTCAGCATGCGTTGGCGTGCGATGTGGCGCTTGGTGAGAAAATTTTCCCTCTTTGGAATGAAATCCATTTCAAAACCATTCGGGAGGATTACGTCCGAGCCGCGGCCTAAGAATTGAATACATTCGGCATTGGTGGCATCGCTTACCGTTGTCATGCAGTCGGCGTTCAGGGCCGCTTGTTTCTCGACACTGTGCTTGGCTTCCATGCAGAGTTCAACCGCCATTTGATCGCCATGGTATCCCTTGAAATAATCATACAAGGGTTTGTTGTTGCTTGTGATGGAACGCCCGATGCTCGTCGCGTGGGTGGTGAAAACGGTAGCCATTCGTGGACAATGCTTTTTGACGTAGAGCAGTGCGAAGCCGCTCATCCATTCGTGCGCCTGAAGAACGACCTTGCTTTCTTCGGGAAGGCAATGTTCCGCAATGGAGGTGCAAACCTTCCCGACCGCATAGGAAAACATGCAGGCTTCGTGGTAATCACCGTAAGCATGGAGTGAATCAACCTTGAAATCCTCCCACATCCGCGCATAGATGACGTTCCTTTCAGCCAAGAGAGAAGAGAAATCCACCAGGATGACAATGGGAGTTCCCGGTATGTTCCATCTACCCGTCCGAACACATATGCCCGCCTTTGATGCCGCTTCCTTCCATTCCGTCAGCAAAGTGTCATCGGCAGTAAAGTCAGCGTTTTGTTTCCAATCACCAAAACACGGTCCTAAATATACGATGCGGTCAGGCATTGCCTTTTGCAGGGTCTGAGCTTGGGTTGAGAGTACGGTGTATATGCCACCTACTTTGTTGCAAACCTCCCAGCTTAGAGAAAATACATAATCTGGCTGCGTCATATTGCTTCAAGTGAAAATTATCAAGTCGCGCAAAGGTAGAAAATTCTTTTAAATTAAATGGTCGTATCGTCTAAAATTGCACGAACATGCATCTTATTTGCAAAATGCGCCTTGCAATACGGAAAAATGTTGTCATGTTGTGTTTTTGAAAATGTTGTCTATTTTGAAATTCTTGTTTTGAAACGAAACAACGCAACCTTTTTTTACTTTTGCTCTTTCAGAGCGGACTTTGGTATGTTACGCTACCCGGGGCGTTGTCACGGGCTAAGGAAGCCATTGGGCTTTCAGCCCGCCGTTGCATTGTGGCGGTGTTTGTGATTTTTTTGCACATCCATATAGTGTCGGGTGTTCCAATGGTAATCGGAACGCCCCGGGCCACGTGACCTGTTGGTTTTTCAGCCCACCTTTATGTCGCGGAGATGACCGCGAATGGTTTCGGGCGTTTTGGCCTTGCGAAAGTCGAGTTATTAATTACCCTTTTAAATGAAATAGTCCAATGAGTTCAAGAAATTCGGCGCGCGTTTCCTGACGGTTGAAAGCGCCGGTGAAATCACTGGTGGTGGTAATGGAATTTTGTTTTTCAACCCCTCTCATCTGCATGCACATGTGCTTTGCTTCAATGACGACCATGACGCCCAACGGGTTCAAAGCTTCCTGTATGCAACTCTTGATTTGTGTGGTCAATCGTTCCTGGACCTGCAGGCGATGGGAGTAAATATCCACAATCCTTGCAATCTTGCTGAGCCCCACGATGTAGCCGTTGGGAATGTAGGCAACATGAGCCTTTCCATAGAACGGCAAGATATGGTGTTCGCAGAGTGAAAAGACGTCAATGTCTTTCACGATGACCATTTGTCGGTAATCTTCCTTGAAACGTGCGGAACGCAAGACGGAGAGAGGGTCCATGCCATAGCCTTGCGTCAGGGTAAACATCGCCTTAGCCACTCGTTCCGGTGTCTTGAGAAGTCCTTCGCGCCCGGCATCTTCACCCAACAATTGCAGTTGTTGCTTGACAAGGGCGGCATACTGGTTTATTTTTTCGTCATCAGGAGAAAAATTGTCCATCATGTTTGATATTATTCGAGAATTAATATTTGGCCTTGGCACTTATGGAAACCCATGCCAATGCCGAAGTTGGGTTAATCGGAAACAAGGATCATGCATTTGATAATGGTGGCAGCCTTGAAAAAATTAGTCTTGCACACCTCTTGGTAAACTTTGCTGGCTTCCTCGTGCGTTCGGAAATCCCCGGCTCTGCAGGTCCAGTGTGGGGAGAAGAAACGGGTATAAACGGGAAGTTCAGGAAACATGGATTTGAATTGCGCCGCCAATTGCTGTGCGGTCTGGCGTGCGTTGCGGGAATCGTCGCCGGAATACAGTTGGATGCGAAAACCCTTGATTGAATGGAATACGCGCTCCCCTTGGTTCGCCGTCGTGTCGGGAACCTGTGCCTTGACCTCCGTCTTTGGCTTTTCCGCTGCCGTGGGTTTGGCGGGGGCAGTCTGCTTGGGGGCCACATAGCCTTTTCCATCGACAAGACGTGTTATCTCGTTATCCTGTTTAATGACAACAGTACCCTTGCTTCCGTGTCCCTGTATTTTTGTGGAATATCCCTGCGCCCAAGAAACGGTGTAGCATAAAAAGAAAAATAAAGCCGTTATTGAATAACGATACACATTGGTTCTGTTCATGATATGGAAAGGATGATGGTAGTAATGGTGTGATATTCAGTTATATCCGTGGCAAAAGTTCCATTCCGTCGGTCGGTCTTGACGGGATTGTCCAGTTCCCTTTTGGAAGTGAATGAAATCATGCACGGAAAATTGGCAAAACCACTTGATGAAAAGGAATTTACGTCATACCAATTTCCCGTGCCGACATTCAATGATTTTTACGATGCAACAAACTTATTTCCAAGCGTCGATAATGCCCTTGAAGTCTGCGCACTTCAAAGCAGCACCACCAATCAAGCCACCA
>DCGD01000037.1:3829-6903 GCA_002315195.1 Prevotellaceae bacterium UBA1787
GCAGCTTCCGCCATAGAGAATGGTGCAGTTTTCAGCGGCCTCGGCGCCGAACTTGTCTGCGATGGTCTTGCGGATGAAAGCGTGCATTTCCTCCGCCTGTTCAGCCGTGGCTGTCTTTCCGGTACCAATGGCCCAGACGGGTTCGTAGGCAAGAACGATGTTGGCGAACTGTTCCGTTGTCAGGTCAAAGACTGAACCGGCGATCTGCGCCTCAACGATTTCGTTCTGCTTTCCGCTTTCGCGTTCTTCCAAGACTTCACCGATGCAGAAGATGACCTTCAGTCCGTTCGCCAAGGCAAGATTAACCTTTTCCTTCAATATTTCCGGTGTTTCGGCATAGTATGCACGGCGTTCGGAGTGACCAAGAATGACGTATTCGGCGCCGGTGGATTTCACCATTTCCGCGGAAACTTCGCCCGTGTAAGCGCCTTTTGCCTTGTCTGCGCAATTTTCAGCGCCCAGTTTTACGAGTTCGGTGTCCAAAAGTGGCGCAACAGTTGCCAGGTGAATAAACGGTGTACAGATGACAACCCCGCAATTGGGCTTGTCGGCTTTCATGGCGTCGTTGATGCTGGTTGCGAGGGCTACGCCTTCCTGCAGGTTCATGTTCATCTTCCAGTTGCCTGCTACGATTTTTTGTCTCATTTTGAAATTTTTATTATAGGGTTTATGATTATGATTTTTGAGTTGCTTGCGGTTTCTCCACAAATTAGATGCAAAAATAATAAAAATTAAGGGGATAAGGTAAACCAAAACCAATTTAATTAACACCCCGAAAGCGCGAATGTATCTTGAATTTTGGGTGAGAGTATTGATTGTCAATTTGTTATCGTCATAAAAATTAGGTATGTCATTGCTGCTCCATTTGTTGAGAATGGTACTTCCTTTCATCAAGATCAAGCCGGGGTTGGAGCGAATCATCGTTTTCAATACAATTTCATCCGCGTGGTAAATGGGAAAAACCGCTCCCGTCCTGTATCGCCATTCTTCTATCTCCTTTGGTATGGATGCCGTCAATGCGCAGAGGTGATGGTGGTTGTCTGAGCAAAAGTCGTAGAGGTTGCCTATTTCGTCGGTGACGTTGTCGGCTTTGGAAAGGTGGGGTGAAATCAGTAGGAACGTCATGTTGGTGTCGGTCAGGATTTCCTCCGTGATGTCTCCCCTCTTGTCGTCGGTAATGGTAAAATCGATGATAGGCGGGACGTATCCTTCCTTAATCATTCGGGTTTCGCTGCTTATTTGCATCCACGTGGTGTCGGGATAGTCATTTAGGGTGAAGCGCTTTCTTTCGCCGTTCTTCTCCATGAGGAACGTTGTTTCATATTCCGGCAAATCGGCATCCCGGGGAATTTCCATCGCCTCGGAAATGTTCACTCCGATTCTATAAGGTCTGAAATCCATCAAGGGAAGGTAATGGTTGGAGTAGAAAGCGAAACCAAGTGCAAAGACGATGGTATATAGAGAGATAATCCAGTGGACGTTTTGCGGCACCATAAGATACATTTTCTTATGGTTGAAGAAGATGATGAGCGACGTCAGCAACAGCACCATGTTTTTTTCGAAGGTCTGCCAGTTGGTCAGCACCACCGCATCTCCAAAGCATCCACAATTGGCCACGGGGTTGTAGGTGGCGGAGTAGAGCGTGGCAATGGTGAAGAAGAGAACGAAGGCGAGGAGGCAGAGTGAAGTGAATTTCCTCCTGATGCCAAGCAGCAGGTACATGCCGAGAAGAAACTCCACCGTCCCGAGGCAGATGCTCAAGATTAAAGGAATGTATTCAATGGGAATGAACAAGCCGGCGTATGCAAGGTAATCGGAAATTTTATAGGCTGTACCCTTGGGATCTATTAATTTGGTAAAACCGGAAAACAGGAAAACCAGCGAAGCAAGCAATTGGCAAATGCTTACAAGCAACGTCAAGGGAAACCAGTGGCGCCTGGTTTTCACTGTCTTGCGCTTACTGCTTGTATTCTTGTCCATTGTGGTCTAATTACGGTGAATGTTCATGGAATGGAAAAACGTCAGGCGTTGGAATGAAGTTGCTGCGCCTCGGCCTCTTCTTTTTCCGACAGCTTAATCAGGGCGAAAACGGCGTAGTTGATCATGTCCATGTAGTTCGCGTCAATGCCTTCGGACACCAGCGTCTGTCCACCGATGTCCTCAATTTGCTTTGTACGGTGAATCTTCATCAAGATGAGGTCGGTATATGAACTCACCCTCATGCCTCTCCATGCCTCGTCGTAATCATGGTTTTTGCGCACCATCAACCGGTAGGCTTCCTCCGCGTGTCGGTCGTAGGTTGTCAGGGCTTCGTCCTCTGTCATGTCCTCATGAAGAACCGGACCTTTGGCAAGTTGTATCAATCCCACAATGCCATAATTGACGATGGCGGTAAACTCCGAAGCAAGCCCTTCATCAATCATGGCAACACCTTTCGTTTGCAGGGAACGGATGCGGCAAGCCTTGATGTAAAGTTGGTCCGTGACTGAAGGAATGCGAAGGATGCGCCACGCTGCTCCGTAATCATGAAGTTTCTTTGCAAAAAGACTACGGCATGCAGCCATAACCTCCGTAAACTGCTCATTGGTCGTTCTACTCATAAGACAACTGTAAAATAAAATGCAAAGATAACAATTTATCAGCAAAACATTGGTTACCATTGGAATTTTTTGAGGTTTTTGGCTTTGGCTGGTTTTTGGCTTTTTTGGCAATAGGTATCGGCTTTAGCGTTGCAATATTCTCCTTGCTTTATCAAATGCCAATGTCAAAGTAAAGCGCCTCTAATGCCAAAGCCAAAAGCCAAAAGCCAAAAGCCTCTAAAGCCAAGATTCTCTAAAGCCAAAATTTGCGAAAAAAACATCTTTTTATTTTGTCGGAATAACGGAAAGTTATTATCTTTGCAGCAGAAAAACGAGTTCTTTGACAATGGTTTTCTCCCATGAATTGGACACAAAAATCAAGGAAAATGTTCCTTTTTTTCATGCAAAAAGTCAAATTTTTGGTCATTTTCAAGGATAACTCATTGGATAACAATAGGTTACAAAATTACCTGTCGGAGACCATCTTCCATTAAA
>DCGD01000088.1:0-6459 GCA_002315195.1 Prevotellaceae bacterium UBA1787
CTAACCAGCTGAGCTACCGCGCCAAATCCACAACCCCTTTTGGAATTGCGGTGCAAAGGTATGACTATATTTTGAAACAGCAAAGAAATTCAGACTTTTTTTGCGGTTCTTTGGATAAAAAAGTGAGACATCCATAGAAAAGTCCCAAAAGGTGCCGCTTGACGTAAAAAATAACTGGAATTTTGTGTCCTTTCGGTTTTGGCAAAATGACGCATGGCTTCGCAACCTTGCCGGCGCAGGACAAGCGAAAGCGCCGTTTTCCCCTATTTTTGGTTCCCGTTTTTTGCATACAACAGATACGCAAAAAGTATGTCAAACATTACAAATGCCACGCAATTTCATTATTTCAAAGGTCAAGGCCGAGTCATACTTGTTTCTATCCAAAAAAGTTTGGGAAAACAGTGGCTCAACCTTTGTTTTTACGCTATCTTTGCATAACAAATACAATAGGCTCAAACAGGAACTATGCTATTCATCAAGAAAATAGACCTTTATATCCTAAAAAAGTTTTTACTACTTTTTGCGGGTGCTGCCATGATTTCTTTGTTTGTGCTTATCATGCAGTTCCTTTGGCGCTACGTTGATGAATTGATAGGCAAGGGTTTGTCGTTCGAAATACTTGCGAAATTCTTTTGGAACGCGGGCATCACACTCGTGCCCACGGCGCTGCCTTTGGCGGTGTTGCTGGCATCGCTCATCGCCTTCGGCAACATGGGTGAGGATTTGGAACTGATAGCCATGAAAGCCGCGGGCATTCCCTTGAAGCGCATCATGCAGCCTGTGTTCATCTTCAGTTTCGCCCTGTGTCTTACCTCTTTCGTGTTCCAAAACGGTGTCTCACCCAATGCGCAGAAGAATTTGGCGCGCATGGTCACTACCATGAAACAGACCACCCCGGCCATCGAGATACCTGAAGGCGTGTTTTACAGCGGCATACCCAACGTAAACCTTTTTGTTGAAAGGAAAGACGCCGCCACCGGCATGCTGTATAATGTCACCATCTACAAAGTGGACAATGGTTTCGAGAATGCGCAAATCGTAATGGCCGACTCGGCAAGGTTGGAAACAACCGCCGACAAGCATTTCCTGCGCCTGGACATTTTCGATGGCGAACAGTTTGAGAATTTGCAGTCGCGCAGTTCTTCCATGCTCCACAGCACGCAGATACCATACGACCGCGAGACTTTCAAGAAAAAGACCTTGCTGATAGATTTTGATTCAGATTTCGACTTGATGGATGCGGAATTGTTCTCCGGTTTGGCGCGCGTGAAGAATCTGTCGGAATTGGAGGTAGGTTACGACTCCATCGCACATTATTGTGACAGCGTTGGAAGAAGCATTTACATGACGCATACCGTGCGGTACATGTATCGCCCCGCCATTTCGAAGGAAGACACCTTGCGTTCCCTCAAGGCTTCAAAGAACACGGCCTACCTGCCCGATACATTGTATGCCGGTTTGACCGAATCCAAAAAAATCGACGTTGTCAACCGGGCAAAGCAGAATGTCGCCAATGCGCTGACCGACTTGGAATGGGAAAAGAGCATCACGCGCGAAGGACATGTGGAAGCCAACAGACATCTGATTGAATGGCATCAAAAATTCGCGTTGGCGTTGGCGTGCCTTATCTTCTTCTTCATCGGCGCCCCGCTCGGCGCCATCATCAGAAAGGGAGGGCTTGGCCTGCCCACCGTCATTTCCGTCATCATTTTCATCATCTACTATGTCATCAACACTTCCGGAATGAAACTGGCGCGCGAAGGTTCTTGCGAAGTGTTCATCGGAATGTGGGTGAGTACGTTCATCCTTACGCCTTTGGGCATATTCATCAGCTACAAGGCGAACACGGATTCCGCCGTGTTCAACATGGACGCTTATACCTCCGTCTTCCGCCAGATTTTCGGAATCAAGAAGAAGAGATACATCACGCGGAAGGAAGTGATTATCGATACACCAGACCTTGACCTTGAAAGCAGAAACATTCAGCACTTGACGGAACTCTGTCAATCATTCATAAAACGCAACAATCTGCCATTCGCCGCCGGTTATTTGCGCTTGTTCTTCACCGTTTCCAAGGATGATGGCATTGGCGAACTCCACGAACACATGGAAGGCATCATTGAGCGTTTGTCCAACAGCAGGGACATATACATTCTCGACGCTCTCAACAAATATCCGGAAATCTTCACTACCGCCCACAAGGCGTTCCACCAGAGGTGGATGAACCTGCTCACGGGCATAGTCTTTCCCTTGGGCGTCTTTTTCTGGTTGCGTATATGGCGTTTCCGCATCACACTGTTCAGAGACCTCAAGACTGTCATAAAAACCAACGAACATACACAGAAAATCATTGAACATTCATTACAACATGGATCAAGTATTTAAGCTCAATACTATAGAAGAAGCGATAACTGATTTCAAGGATGGTAGATTTGTCATTGTCGTGGATGATGAAGACCGTGAAAACGAAGGTGACCTCATCATCGCCGCAGAAAAAATAACGCCTGAAAAAGTCAATTTCATGCTCAAGCACGCGCGTGGCGTACTTTGCGCTCCCATTACATTGAGCCGTTGCGAGGAACTGGAACTGCCTCACCAGGTGCAGAACAACACGTCCATGCTCGGTACGCCCTTTACCGTAACCATCGACAAACTGGAAGGTTGCACCACAGGGGTTTCCGCCCATGACCGTGCGGAAACCATAAAAGCGCTTGCCGACCCCAGTTCCACACCGCAAACCTTCGGGCGCCCGGGGCATATCAACCCGCTGTATGCGCAGGAAAACGGCGTTCTCCGCAGGAGCGGACACACCGAAGCCAGCATAGACCTATGCAAACTGGCCGGTCTTTATCCGGCAGCCGCCCTGATGGAAATCATGAACGATGATGGCACCATGGCGCGTATGCCGGAACTTCAGGATATGGCATCGCGGTATAACCTGAAAATCATTTCCATAAAGGACATGATAGCCTACCGCCTGCAAAAGGAGTCGCTCGTCGAGAGGGGCGAAGAAGTGGATTTGCCCACGGAGTTCGGACATTTCAGACTTATTCCCTTCCGCCAGAAAATCAACGGCAAGGAACACATCGCACTCATCAAGGGTGAATGGGAGAAGGACGAAGCCGTTTTGGTCCGCGTCCACTCTTCCTGCATGACCGGCGACATCTTCGGCAGCATGCGCTGCGATTGCGGCGAACAGCTGCACAAGGCGATGCAGATGATTGAAAAAGAGGGGAAGGGCGCCATTGTCTATTTGGATCAGGAGGGCAGGGGCATCGGGCTCATGGCCAAAGTGGCCGCCTACAAACTTCAGGAAGAAGGCTATGATACCGTTGACGCCAACATCCACCTTGGTTTTGATCCCGATGAGCGTGATTACGGCGTAGGCGCCCAAATTCTCCGTGAAATCGGCGTTGGAAAGATGCGCCTGCTCACCAACAACCCCATCAAGCGCGTGGGCCTGGAAGGATTCGGACTGCAAGTGGTTGAAAACATTCCCATTGAAATCACCCCCAACCCCTACAACGAACGTTATTTGAAAACCAAAAAGGAACGCATGGGACACACCCTCCACTTTGGAAAAAAGTAAGGAACAGGCCATCAATAATAACAGGTCAAAAAAAAACTTTGGTGCATTTTTTGTAGTTAATAAATCAAAATATATAACCAACAAAATCATAAACTATGTCAGAATTTAACAAGTACAACCGCTATGCGGGTTTTGAGGAAATTACCAATTCTTCCGTCAATCCCATTGCTTTGCAATACGCATTCTCCGCCTTGATGAGAAAAGTATATACATGGATGACGTTGGCTCTCGTTGTGACAGGACTTACGGCGTATTATGTTTCGGGAAATTTCAAACTGCTCTCCATGATGAGCGGTACAGGTTTTTGGGTATGCGCCATTGCCGAGATTATTCTTGTCATTGCCATTTCTTCCTGCATCAACAAACTCTCGTTCATGGTGTCGGGACTTATGTTCATCGCCTATTCCATTCTCAATGGTCTCACCCTCTCCTTCATTTTCGTGGCTTATACGCACAGTTCCATTGCGCAGACGTTCTTCATTACCGCGGGCACATTCGCCGCAATGAGTCTGTTCGGCTATTTCACGAAGAAGGATTTGTCAGGGTGGGGACGCATTCTTTTCATGGCTCTGATTGGAATTATCATCGCTTCCATTGTCAACATTTTCTTGCACAACAGTGTATTATATTGGATTATCAGTTATGCGGGTGTTCTCGTTTTCGTGGGACTAACTGCATGGGACGTTCAGAAAATCAAGCAAATGCTTCTCATGAACTGTAGTGATGTCAACGATCATACCCAGAAAATCGCCCTTCAGGGCAGCCTTATGCTCTATCTTGACTTCATCAACCTCTTCATCTATCTGCTGAGAATCTTCGGCAGCCGAAACGATTGATGTTGCATCAAGGTGTTTCACAAAGTATGATATTTTTTGAATTAAACTTAAAATCAGGAAACAGTTATTTTTCCAAAACAATACCACACATATCATGAATCAGCTTTCAGACAGGCTTAACCGTCTACAGCCATCCGCTACGTTGGCGATGTCACAGAAAAGCAGTGAACTCAAGGCAAGGGGAGTCGATGTCATCAACATGAGCGTCGGAGAACCCGATTTCAATACCCCGGACAGTATCAAGGCGGCAGCAAAACAAGCCGTAGAAGACAACTATTCACGCTATTCTCCCGTTCCTGGTTACCCTGCGTTGCGTGAAGCCATAGTAGATAAACTCAAGCGGGAAAATCAATTGGACTATGCGCCGGCGCAAATCCTATGTTCCAATGGTGCCAAGCAAAGTGTTTGCAACGCCATTTTGGCATTGGTCAACGATGGTGACGAGGTCATCATACCGGCTCCCTACTGGGTGAGTTATCCCCAAATGGTCATTCTTGCGGGCGGTGTTCCCGTTTTTGTGGAGGCAAACATAGAACAGAATTTCAAGATGACGCCACAGCAGTTGGAATCCGCCATTACGCCAAAGACAAAGGTGCTTATCCTTTGTTCACCGAGCAACCCGACCGGTGCTGTTTACAGCAAGGAAGAACTTCATGAACTGGCTCGGGTCTTGGCGAAATATCCCGATGTAATCGTACTTTCCGATGAAATTTACGAACACATCAACTATGTGGGCAGCCATGCCAGCATAGCCCAGGTAGAAGGGATGAAAGCGCGCACCGTCATCATCAATGGTGTTTCAAAGGCATACGCCATGACAGGATGGCGCATCGGTTTCATCGCCGGTCCGGAATGGATAGTGAAAGGATGCAACAAACTGCAGGGGCAATACACCAGCGGTCCTTGCAGTGTCAGTCAAATGGCGGCCGCCAATGCGTTTTCCGGAAACCAACAGTGTGTAGAGGATATGCGTCAGGCTTTTGAACGGCGCAAGAACCTCATTGTTGAATTGGCGGCCGAAATTCCGGGCTTTGAAGTCAGCGTACCACAGGGCGCTTTTTATCTGTTCCCAAAAATAAGCGGTTTCTTCGGAAAAAGTTTTGAGGGACGCACCATAAGGACCAGCACGGACTTTGCCTTGTTCCTGCTTGAGGTGGGGCACGTCGCGGCCGTAGCCGGCGATGCCTTCGGCTCCCCTGACTGCATCCGTTTCAGTTACGCTACCAGCGAGGACAATATCCGCGAGGCCATGCACCGTATCAAGGAAACGGTGGCGTTACTGAAATAAGTTCCCGCATGCAACCTTGCATTTGAACTTTTTGGTTTGGCGTTGGCTTTTTTATCAAAGTGCCAACGTCATTTTTTTTACCATGGTTCGCTGCTTTTGAACGGTGTCCCCCCAAAAAAACTGTTTCTCCTCTGTTGTCGGCATCTTGGGATGCTTCTCCAAAGGCTATTAGTTTTTGTCTGTTTTGCCGAAGCGGATTTGCTGCGCTTCTTTCGTGAAATTGTCGAACAAGTCATCGATTTCTTTGGCAAGTTCTTCAACAAGGGGATTATTGTCTGTATTGATGTTTAATTGTTGGTCTTTGTGGCCAGACAATTGAAGACGTTGCATCATCGCACCGAATGTCAATTTGGATGAACTGGTCCTTGGCAGGAATGTTGTGCGTGCTTCCCAATCACCGTTTTTTCCGTTCGATGTTTCCGATAATATCTTGCTTTCAATGAGTTTGCGCAGAAGTTCGTTTACTATCTGTTGTGGAATGTCTGTCACTTCTTGCAGGTTTTCAGCACTCATTGGCTCCTTTCCGTTGTCATGTGCATCATATATGTGTTGCATGAGGATGGAACAATAATACACCTGCTTCTCATAACTTAGGTCCGACGTTTTGAGGTCCTTGTCGTAATGGTGCAGATTTTGGCTTGCGTATGCCAGCACGGCGAAATACATGCAGATGTGCCATGAGAGGTTGAGCCACAGCATGAAAAGCGGCAATGCGGCGAAGCTGCCATAGATGGCATTGTAACTGC
>DCGD01000088.1:6469-7450 GCA_002315195.1 Prevotellaceae bacterium UBA1787
CAAGAGCATCTGAGCCCAAACGTATAGAGATTGCAATGCCCACATGGATGCGCCAGCGCAGACGCTTGGAATGATGGTGGAGCTTTTCTTGATGTAAGCGTTTGGAATGTAGTTGTAAAAGAAAAAGAAAAGTAATGCAAGGGGGAGCAAAGACGCAATGGTTGGAATTTTTTCTGCCATATAGTGCAGACCCCAAACGTGGTTCAGACTGTTTTCCATCATGTGGGCTCCAATACTGATAATCAACGAAATAGAGATAAGAATGATGAATATGAATATGGTGACCGAATGGCGACTCAAAAGATGGTGAAGTTTTCGTTGTTGTGTTTCCCAAATGTGGTTGAATGCATCCTCTGTCTTCATCATCATCAAACACAGGTTGTAAACGATTATTGCGAGACCAAAGCCAATGATGTAGGAGTTTTTTGTGTGGTCAAGGTAGTTGCTTGTGAAGTTGATGAGTGCTTTCGCCACTTGTGGTTGGTTGTAGAACGTCTCGCAAATCCAACTTTCCATGAGATTTTCGCTGCCAAAGCCGCGGGAAATGGCTATCAATATAGCCATTAGCGGTACGCAGGCAAAGAGACTGGAATAAGTCAAAGACGGGACATACACTCCCAATATTCCCTTTGAGTAGTATAGTTTAATGGATAGGAGAATGGTTTTTGCGTATCCCTTTAACCTATTTTCCAAAGTGTTCTTCGTTTTTTTGCATTCGAACCTATTGATTTTTCGTAGGAATACAGACAATTTACTGAACATTCGTTTTATTTGGACCATCTTTCTGTTTTTACATTGTATGAGTTCCGCATGGATGATTTTTTGCGTGATTGACATTTAAAATGGGTGTTTTGAAAATCACCAGAACTGAATCGTACTTGGATTTTCAAGACCTTTTTGCCAATGTTTTGTAAACCATTCATGGAGTTTAGAACGTGAAATGCGTAAAATCTATAAATTCCTCAAATCCGCAACTGCTAA
>DCGD01000093.1:0-4076 GCA_002315195.1 Prevotellaceae bacterium UBA1787
CGAATCAACAAAAACGAGTCAGTTGAAACCGATACCATGTTCCGCACAGTATATTATCTCTCAAGGCGCGTTTCGGAAATATCCGAGGGAGATTTTGACATCACGGTCGCCCCGTTGGTCAATGCATGGGGATTTGGGTTCAAGAATCAAGCCAACATCACAAAAGCACAGATAGATAGTATTCTCGCCTTTGTAGGGTATAGGAAAATCATTTTGGACAACGGCATCATCCGAAAAGAAGATTCCCGCACCATGATAGATTGCAGCGCCGTCGCCAAAGGATTTGGAAGTGATGCCGTAGCGGCATGTTTGGACCGCAAGGGAATTGAGAATTACATGATAGAGATTGGTGGGGAAATCGTCGCCAAAGGTGTCAACAAGGAAGGGCTCGCATGGTCCATAGGCATTGTCAAACCGCAAGAAGAAACGTCGGAACATAACAACGAAGTCAAGTCCATATTGCGCCTCTCCAACAAAGCATTGGCCACCAGCGGCAACTATCGGAATTTCTACTATAAGGACGGCAAGAAATTCGCCCATACCATTGACCCTCATACGGGCTATCCCGTTCAACATTCCATACTGTCTTCAACCGTCATAGCCCCGACGTGTGCGGAAGCGGATGCATTCGCCACCACATTCATGGTTTCGGGTCTTGAAAAAGCAAAAGAGATTCTTTCCACACAATCTCAGTTAATGGCTTATTTCATTTACATGGACGAGGACGGAAAGGATAAAGTTTGGTACAGCCCCGATTTGGAAAATTGCATTGTGAAGTAATTCACCAAATACGAATAATGAAATTTTATACTGACCAATGAGTAAAGATGATTTGTACTATGCACTGCTCCAATTGCCTATATTTCAAGGTCTTGGTTTCAGGGACATCACGGAAATTGTAAACGATGTAAAAATGGAGTTCCTTACCATTCCCGCAGGCAAGACTTTCATTCAAGAAGACACGCCATGCAGAAGGATCATCTTTATTCTGGATGGTGAATATTCCGTAACGCATTTTACAAGTAACCGCCGCATTTATTTTGTTGAAACACCCAGGCCGCCCGAAGTGGTCGGGGTCTACACTTTGTTCGGACTTCGGCAGTATTACACCCATACTTACAAAGCCATTACTAATATCCAACTGATGACAATAGAAAAACAATATGTCATTAAGAGTCTGCTGCACTATGAAATCTGTCGTTTCAATTTTTTGAACTTGCTGAGCACAGCTTTTCATCGTTCCCAATTGAGCCAGTGGGAAATGCCACACGACAACCAAACCAAGCGTTTCATCCAAATTTTGAAAAAGAACTCCATTGTTCCAAGCGGAGAAAAGCATCTCTATGGTTCAATGGTTGACCTGGCGGAATATCTCAGTTCCACGCGCTTGAACTTGTCGAAGATGTTGAACGATTTGCAGAACAAACAACTTATCAAGTTGGAAAGAAAACATTTCATCATTTTCGCACTTCAGGACTTGATTCGATACGGACAGGAAATCCCGGAAACCAAAGTAAATATTTGACTTTCGTTCATTGTCGGATAACTCTGTATCTGTTTTCAACCAATACAAAAGTGTACGCTCACGAAAGACTGTTTTTGTAATTTCTACCTTTTCGCATTGGCAGAACGGTGACAGTTACGCCATCCTTTATCTCCGTGCAACTGCGCCGTTTTGGTATTTCAAAGGATTTACGTCTCATTTGAAGAAACATAACTACACGGAAACCTTACCGGCGATGTGCGGCCAAGGGTTGTAGTTCATCAATTGGAAATCCTCGTATTTAAAATCAAATATGTTCTTGACGTCAGGATTGAGTACCATGGTGGGCAAAGGACGAGGCGTGCGTGTCATTTGTAGTTTCACCTGTTCGAGGTGGTTTCGGTAGATATGCGTATCCCCCAAGGTATGAATGAATTCCCCAACCTTCAAACCGGTGACCTGGGCCACCATTTGGAGGAGCAAGGCGTAGGAAGCAATATTGAAGGGAACACCGAGAAAAGTATCAGCGGAACGTTGGTACATCTGCAGGCTAAGCGTACCATTGGCGACATAAAACTGGAAGAACATGTGGCATGGAGGCAGATTCATGTTGTCCAAGTCCCCTACGTTCCATGCGTTGACAATGATTCTCCTGGATTCGGGGTTGTGCTTGATATCATCAATGGCGTTTTGTATTTGGTCAATCGTACCACCCTTGTAATCCGGCCAGGAACGCCACTGATAACCATAGACGTGCCCCAATTCACCGTTTTCATCCGCCCACTCATTCCAAATTCTTACCCCGTTTTCCTGAAGGTAACGTATGTTGGTGTCACCTTTCAAAAACCAAAGCAATTCGTGAATGATGGATTTGAGATGCAGTTTCTTCGTGGTGAGCAAGGGAAAACCATCAGCAAGGTTGAACCGCATCTGATGGCCAAAGACACTGATGGTACCCGTTCCTGTTCTGTCTTCTTTGTAAACGCCTTCAGAGAGAATACGTTTGCACAAATTCAAATATTGTTCCATACGCTACAATTCATCCTTGTTTTCTTGTCAAACAATCGAAAACGCATGCTTATTCATCATGTTTGCGTGCTATGTAATACTCCCCTATTCCATAAATCATCAACAATGCACCCGCGGCCGTACCGAATTTCCAACCCATAATCAAACAGAACACTATCAGTCCAATGCCGATGGAGATATGGCGCACGGAACGGTCTTTGGGTTTTTCCACAATGGAAACCGACTGTTCAGATTCTTTCTCCACGAAATTTTGGGCCGTAGAACGTTTGTTCTTCCTGAACAAGAGCCACAGCAAGACAATGAAGAGTATTATGGGCAAGAATACGAACAACAGAATGACGACAACCAGCAGAATGAATGGAATGCTCAGGAGCGATAATAGAAAGTTATCGTTTGAATCAAACAATCCTTTCAAGGTTTCAATACCTTCACCCAAATCTTGCTTATCATCACTCCAATCATCCAATGAATCGGCATTGTTTCCACTGACATCATCCACCGTATCAGAAACCAACGTGATACCTTCATTACCCATGGTATCCACCAAGGCGTCCTGTGCGGACAATTTAAGTGGAAGGAAAAAAATCATCAACAAGAGAAACCACTCGTATTTCATAAAAGAAAAAAATAAGAAAACCAGGTTAAACGTGTAGTTGTAAATTCTGAAAATTGTTGGATGAACGTGCCATTGAAACGCAATTTAGTGAAAACATTTCTTTGGGTTGGCAATACAGTCGAAACAATGGCGAAAATGGCAAAGAAACTTGAAAACAAACGTACGACAGAGTTAAGTAAAGACGTCCAAACTTATCCTACAAGCATGGAACAAAATCTTAGGATTTGTTCCTTGCCTGCATTTGTAAAAGCATCCGCGTCTTATTTCAATTCAAATTTCATGTTCTTCTCGTCGCCGATGCAATTCAATTTCCCTTCACGAAGCAACCATCCGATTGCAAGATAGAATTCCGTAGTCTTGCGTGTCTTCATTTCCTTCATGATTTCTTTTTCCGTCATTGCGCCTTTTGCATTCAACGTCTCCCAAACCTTGCCTGCCAAAAGTCCTGCCTTTTCTTCTAACATCTTCAAAATATTTTGATTATTAAACGATTAATGTTTGTTCTTCTTCAATTCCACTGCAAAGATAGCAGTAATTTAGGAAACATTTTGCAAGTGTATGTTAAAAGAAACAAAAATAGGAAAATTTGTCAAAATCAGTCGCTGTTTGCCTTTGTTTTTCAAACTATTGTTTACTTTCCAAATATGTGGCGAACAGAGCGGCGGCGGAACGCACAATCTCCGCACAAGGTCTTTTTTTATAGTAAGTTTCCGTTCTTTCCGATGGCATGTGCGTATCCTGTTCGGCGGAAATGCTCAAATTAAGGAGTTCGCGGCAGGTAATGGAACCATTTTCTTGTCGGAATTTTTCCGCCAACTGCCGCACTACGCCATAGTTGTACCCTTTGCATTCAATATCCTTGGCTTCCGTGGCACCCGTATCCAAACCGGCAAGAAGAAACATGCCACAAGCGGCGCCGCACGTAAGTCGCATGCGTCCAATTCCTCA
>DCGD01000093.1:4088-9071 GCA_002315195.1 Prevotellaceae bacterium UBA1787
CCCCCGAAGGATGCGGACATCTTCAAGGCTTGTTCTTTCGTAAAACCATACAAGTCAGCGAACGCGGTGGTAACCGATTGAGCGCAATTGTATCCTTCCATGAACAGACGATATGCCATCTCAACTCTTTCTTCGTACATTTTATCTATTATTTCAAAATAATTAAAAATATTCCAGTAACTTCGCAGTATGAATGGCATTAGGAGTCCATTCATTCACGATTATGCAAAATTATAAAAAAATTTCTTTATGAAAAAGACTCTCATCCTTTTTTCCGCCTTGCTCATTGCATTGTCGGGATGTAAAAAACAACGCACCATCCAAGAAGAGTTTGTGAAAGAGGCACAAGAAGAAACAAAAAAATATTGTCCCGTCCTAATTGATGAAGGCATTGTGTACGACAGCTGCGCATACAGCATCAAGGAGAACAGATTGCGCTATTATTATACGCTGGACGAACCCTATAACGATGAAGAATCCATCCAAACAGGAAGAGTCAAATTCAGGGAAGCGCTCCGACAAAGAATCATGAGTTCTCTTGACATGAAAAAACACAAGGATAATGACGTAACATTTGAATACGTCTACTATTCCAAAGCAGAAAAGAACAAGATATTGCTGAAAGAGGTGTTTACGGCAGAGGATTATAAGTTGAACAATGCCGTCAAAAGCGAGAACGACCCGGCTACGGCATCTGCCTCAAATTGAAAAGTGCGATGATGAATATGCAGCAATAGGTAAGCAATATGCTGGTGCTGAAGCGTTTCAAGTCATCCTTGCTGAAACGCGACGCATGAGAATTTTTGGATGGTGTCTTGATATTCCGGGAAACCATCCATTTTTCATATACCGCATACAGGAGATTTCCCCAAAGCAACCCAAAACACGTTCCTACCACGATGTCACCGAAATAATGTACACCGAGATACACGCGCGTATAACAATTCAACAGAGCCCAGCTGACCATTAAGAGACGTACCATTTTGTCTCCAAACAAGCGTGAGAAGAATATGGCGACGGTGAACGTATTTGATGCGTGCGCAGAATAGAATCCAAAGCGTCCCCCTCGGTAATTGTTGACAACGTCGACGAGATACATGAATTCCGGGTTTTGCGTAGGGCGCCAACGGTGGACAAGGGGTTTTACGATACTGGAAGAAACTTGGTCGGAGATGAGAACGCATAGAAAGAACATCAGCATCACCATGCCGAAATCTCGCAAGGTCAAATTATGATAAACCACATATATCATCATGACACCAATAGGAATCCATACCCATGTGGAGGTAGCCACCATGATGATATTGTCAAGAAACAACGAATGGCTGCCGTTCAAAAACAGGGTGATGCTTCTGTCTATGCTGTCCAACTGTTCAAACATGCTATGCTTTGGACTTCAAGAAGATTTGTATTACGCTATATCCGTTCAATGTCAGAAACTTTGATCCAACCGATTTTTCCATCGGAAAGTTCAATCTTTGACCAGTTTTTCATGGTGTTGTCTGTGATTTCAACCTTGGTGCCTTCATGCAAGGAAAAGAGAGACGTACCCGTTTCGGCGGGCGTACTGTACACCTTTGCCGTGTTCATCACTATGGCATGCCTGTCGTCCATGAATTGCTGTTTCTGCAACAAGGCGAAGACGTTGAACAAGATGGTCAATACAAGACCTGCGCAAAACAAAGTAAAACATAGTTTTCTGAAGATCAAACTGTACAGAAAAACATAGCCGAGAAATCCCGCAAGCATCAAGGCGAAGAGTAAAATCGCCCATTTTCCCCATGTATCGCTGTTGCAGCGGTTCACCAAGGATTGAAACCAATAGGAAAGGAAGAATTCATTGTTCTCTATCTTGTCGACCGTTTTGCTGCGTGCCAGCGTAAGGTTGAAACGAATGTCCTTGTTCCCCGGTTCACGATAGGCAGCGCGTTCATAGTTCAGAATGGCATGACCCAAATCATTCATTCTGTAGTACGCATTGCCGAGATTGTAATAGACAAAGGCATTATCGCCTTGCTTAAGGATGGATTCATACAATTGAGCCGCTTCGGTGTATTTACCTCCGGCATACAGGCTGTCGGCTTTCGCCTTATCGTTTTGCGCCGCGATGCAAAGCGGCATCAAGAGAATGAAAAGTATGATGAATGTATGTTTCATTTGATTTTCTTTTTTAGGCAATTGTCCAACGATGTTATGATGTTGGAGGCTCTCGAATAGACTTTCTCCAATCCGGCATTCTGCTCCTCCTTGTTCTGTGAGAAACGGAACATTTCACATTCGTTCAACAAGTCGATATAATCGGTGGCTGTTTCCACGGGCACATTGTATTGAGCGAATTTTTCTTGTATTCTTTCTTTTGTCAGTTCTCCGTTGGGGATGTTGAGTTTCCCTGCCGCATAGTTGAACAAGGCATTGTGTATTTCTTCAAAGAACAAGTCAGGTTTGTTCTCTTTGATGCATTTTCCGGCCGTCTTCAGTCGAACCATTGAAGCCTTGCTTGCGCCGCGGATGCGTCGGCCTGTCAAATCGTTCATGTTTTGGTTTCTGCGCTTCAGATAAACGGACACGGCAATGCACAGCAGGGCAATTACCAAATACGAAAGCCAATAGGTAGGTTTGTTCCAAAACGTTTCGTTTTTTTGGTGCAGTTCAACGGGCTGCGTATGGATGTATCTGATGTCATTTTCAGCAAGTATTTCCTGTTTTTTGTCAGCATAGGCGTTTTTCTTGCCTTGAGCGACATCAACCTCCATGGGTTTAGTGCTTATGGTCTTGTAACTGTCCGTGGAAGTGTCAAAATAAACAAAGTTGATGGCGGGAATGGTATATTTCCCCTTCTTCTCCGGGACGGTGACATAATCAATCACCATGGAACCTATCATTCCTTTGGTCGTCAATTCCGAATTGGTGTGCTGTTTGGGTTCGTAGGTTTCAAACTCGGAAGGAAAATTCACGGCAGGCGCCTTTATCAAATCCACGTTCCCCACGCCCGAAATGGTAACTTGCAACTGCAGCGTCTCATTCTCCTTGGGAGATGTGGTCTTCAAAACGGATTTGATGGAAAAGTCACCTACCGCTCCGGAAAAATCAGAGGGTTTGTCGGGAAGCGGCAAGACATTGATGTCCACCGAAGGCGCCACTATGGTTTTCTTCTGTTGAATGGCTGCGGAACCACCATTGAAAAATGCGTCAATGGGATCAATGTCTGGATTCTGAAAGACAGCGACACCTTCAAACTTTACGTTTGGAATCGTCAGTTTTCCTGTTTGCTGCGGAAACATGACGTACTGGCTCCATACCGTTGTATGGTATTTTTCCCCATTGTATTCATCCAATGAGAAAGATTTCTGCTGCGGCAACGGAATTTCCTTAACCATGAAACCTTTCAGGTCCGGCATCTTTCCACCCAACTGTGTCAAATCGACGCGCGTGTACACCTTGTAAGTAAGCAGTATTGGCTCCTGCTCATAGACGTTGGTTTTGTTTGCCGAAACCGTGATGAACAAATCCTTGTTGCTGATGGAGCCGGGACGGCTTTTGGAAGGCAACGCTTCGTTTCCGTTTTGGTTGCTTCTGCCACCACCTGACGAAGGCGCATTGTTGTTGCCGCCCGCAATGACTTTCACCTGCACCTTGTTTGAAGTATATGTTTCATCGTTGACGTTTATCGTAATTTGCGGTATCGTGAAGGTACCTTCTTTCAGTGCCACCAAAGTATAGCCTAAAGTAGTGGTACTTTTGGTTGTCTGGTGTCCGTTGATAATCTGCATGCTGTAACTTGATGATTTGCTCGGTCCGTAAAGAATTTCAAAACCATCAATCTTCGGCAAGTTGCTAATGCTTTTTATGGATTGCGTATTGACCTCATACTCCAGTCTGAACTGTTCTCCGACAGCCACCACGGATGGTGCCGAAGCCACCACTTGGATGTCGGCGGCCGCGACGGTCACTACGCAGAGTAACGCTGAAATAAAAATGAATAATCTCCTGTTCATATCTTTGTTTGCTACCAATTCTTTTCCAGGTTGCGGCGACGTTGATTCTGAATGGCCTCACGCACTTTTTGCTGGGTCTTGTTCTCCTGCATCATGGCTGCTTTCAGCATTTGGTCTGCATTCTCCTTCGACATCTTGCTGTTGTCCTTCTGTTGCTGCTGCTCGTCTTCCTGTTTCTGTTGTTGCTTCTGTTCGTCCTTGTTCTGGTTCTTGTTGTCTTCATCCTGTTTCTGCTCATCATTTTGTGACTGCTGGCTGTTGTCGTTCTTCAACTGATGCATGCAGAGTGCCAAATTATAGCGGGTTCTGTCGTCTATGGAGTAGTTGCGCAGGGAATTCTTGTAACATTCAATAGCTGGTCCGAACTGTTTTTGCGCCTGCAGAATGACTCCCATGTTATGGTAGATAGCAGCCTTGAAATAAGGATTTTTCTCATATTCCACTGCCTTTTCGTACTGCTGCATGGCTTCCTTCGGCTTCTGCTGTGCGAGCAAGGCGTTACCGAGATTGTATTTCACTCGGGCGTCGGTGGTGTCGCACTCCAACGCCTTGCGATAGAAAACTTCCGCTTCGGCAAATTGCTTGGACTTGAACAATGAATTACCGCGCATCATATATTGTTTTTGCGCCGACAAAGCCATTGCCACCGTCGGGAACAGCAAGAAAGCCATCACACACATCAAGGAACCGCAATATGAGTTACGAATGTCTTTATGTTTCATCTGTTACGTTTGTTTTGACAGTTAGGCTCTTTTTCTTTTGCCAAAAAGAGTAAAGGATTTGAATTTCGGATTTTTCTTTTCCAAAATGACGATTTCCACCACAAGCAGCACGAGCGCAAGCCATGCGAACAACTGAAATTGTTCGTTATATTCTGAATAATTGCTTGCTCCCAGGCTTGTTTTTTTCAACTTGCCCAATTCGTAGTACAAACGGTCTTGGGCGATGTTGGAATTGTCGACATGAATGAACGAGCCCTTTCCAGCGG
>DCGD01000093.1:9098-11820 GCA_002315195.1 Prevotellaceae bacterium UBA1787
AGCACATGTCCTCATTCAATCGCGTCACTACGACATTACCCTCATTGTCCTTCAAATAACCATTGTTGTAGGGTATCGTGGATCCTTTTTCACTTCCGACGCCGAGAACATACACATGGTAGCCGTTCTTGGCCGCCTCGCTTGCCATTTCTTCGGCCTTGCCTTCATGGTCTTCGCCATCGGTAATGATCACGATGGCGCGCTCCACGTCTTTTTGGTTCGTAAAACTGTTCATGCACAGTCTGATGGCCTCTCCTATGTTCGTGCCTTGCGTACCTATCATTTTGGGTGAAATGGCATCCAGGAACATTTTTGCGGAAACAAAGTCGCTGGTTATCGGCAGTTGAATGAACGCATCCCCGGCGAAGACCACCAGACCAATCTTGTCATCCTGCAGTTTGTCCGCGATGTTGGATACGAGCATTTTGGCTTTATCCATCCTGTCGGGGCTGATATCGTTGGCCATCATGGAGTTGGAAACGTCGAGCGCCACCATCAACTCAATGCCCCTTCGCTGGGAGTTGTCGATTTTCAGTCCCATCTGCGGGCGCGCCATGACGATTACCAAGGCACTGAACGCCAAGAGCAAAAGCACCAGTTTCGCAATGGGTCTTGCAGTGGAGACATCCGGCATCAATTGTTTCAGCAATGGATAATCTCCAAGTTTCTTGAGATTTCTTTTTCGCGCTATGCGCAGAAATATGAAAAGCAGTACGATGAAAGGTATTGCCAATAAAAAATATAGATATTCAGGACTTTCAAACCGAAACATAATCAAATTGAATTAAGGGATTCTTCTCAGGACAGTGTAACGAACAAGCATCTCAAGCAAGAGGGAAAGGAGCGCAATGAAGCCGAAAATCTGATAAGCTTCGTAGTGTTTGCTGTATTCCTTCACTTGAATTTTTGTTTTTTCCAATTGTCCGATGTCATCGTATATGCGGCTCAACTCTTTGTTGTTTGTCGCGCGATAATACTTACCGCCCGTGGTGTTGGCAATGGTGGTAAGCGTCTGCGCATCAATTTCAACAGGCATTTGAACATATTGTACACCTCCGCCCGGCAGTGGATAGGGGTAAGGCGCCGTTCCGTTGGTGCCAACGCCAATCGTATAAACGCGGATATTGTTCACCTTGGCTATTTCCGCGGCGGTCTGCGGTGAAATGTCACCCCTGTTGTTTGAACCATCCGTAAGCAGAATGATGACTTTACTCTTTGCCTTGCTGTCCTTCAGGCGTGAAATGGCGTTAGCCAATCCCATGCCAATGGCGGTGCCATCCTCGAGCAAGCCTCGCGCCGCCAAATCACATTGAACACCTCCAAACAAGCTCAACAAGGAAGCATGGTCTGTTGTCAGCGGACATTGTGTGAAGGATTCCGCCGCAAAAATCGTCAGGCCGATGTTGTCGTGCGGACTGTTGCTGACAAACTGTGACGCCACGTTTTTCGCGGCCGTGATGCGGTTTGGTTCAAGGTCTTCGCTGAGCATACTGGTGGAAACGTCAATGGCGAGCATGATGTCTATTCCGGTGACCTCCGAATTCTTCCAATGGTTGCTTGTCTGCGGTCGCGCAAGCACGATGACAATCATGGTGAATGTAATCAGACGCAGGAAAAAAGGCACATGTATGAGATATACCTTTTTGCTCTGTGAAATGTATCGGTAGGCTTTGGTATCGGGAACGGACAAGGTGGGTTGTTTCCTTCGCGACATGAAATACCATATTATATAAGGTATTAACAATAGCAGCAAAAGCAGCGTTATACTATTTGCAAATGTCATGTTGTAGATGTGTTTGTGTTAGAAAAACATGTAATACAGGACCCTGCATATCAAAACCAACAAGGCGATGCTCAGTCCGACCAACAAACCCATTACGAGTTTGATGATGAGTCTTGTACGTGTGGTTCTCTTGATTTCCGGCGGTACGATTTGTTTTGGTTTTTCCTCGACTACCGTTTCCTGTTTCGTTGCTTGGATGAAGTCGATGGCGCGGAGCAAGTCCTTGTCATTCTCGTTCAGTTCCGTCTGCAGTTTCGCGAACTTCGCCAGATCCGCCGTTTGGAACAAATCCTGCAGTTCCTTCAGGCTTGCCTGGTCATTTTGTCTGGTCAGGTTTTCGATGATTTCAGCCGATGTCATTTTGAGGGCGCTGAAGCCGAAGCGTTGTTGAATGTAGCTTCGGACAACGTCCGTCAGCATGGTGTAATAAGCCTTCGTATCTTCCTTGATGTCCTTTTGGTGGTTGATTTTGTCAATTTCCTTGATGGCCCATTGATGCGGAGGCAGGATGGGTTTCAGGCGGAAATTCTTGAACATGGGACGCTTGTTGTGCAGTTGCAAAGCCATATAAGCGAGGATGGCCAAACAGAGGATAAGCAGCAGGGACTGACCGAACATACCTCTCCAGTCGTTCCACGAAAATGGTACCGGAGCTATCTCCTTCGGACCGAAATACTGATCCAAATGTAGCGTATCGACCTCCACCATTTCTACCTTGAGCGCCAGGTTCTTGCTTGGATAAGCCTTACCAGCCACTTTCACCTCAAACGGCGGTATGTAATAGGTCGCAGTATCAAAGGAAGTAATGGTATAAACCTTTGTAGCGGTGATTTGCTTACCATCGTTTAGCGTTTCACTTGCGACTACTTCCTCTTTGATGACTTCGATGCCAGGAGCCAGTATTTTCTCGGGAAAAACCGGGAAGGTGATTTTTTGGTC
>DCGD01000093.1:11832-15522 GCA_002315195.1 Prevotellaceae bacterium UBA1787
CCGGCCGCCACTTTCAGCGAGATGTGCGCCTGTTCTCCGATGTAAATAGCCGTGGAATCAATGGATGCGGTAACGACAACATCCGATTTGACGGTATGGCAAAGCAAAAGAAACAAAAAGAAACACAAGGGGCGCAAATGAGTGAATGCCTTTGAAGGTACATTGGCATGACAAATAAAACCTGTATGCATTGTTTTAACCGCGTTTTGAAAATAGATTAATCAAAGATTTCACATAATTGCCATCTGTTCTTACTGAAATCATATCCACATTTCCTTTGTTCATCCAGTCGGTCAGTCTATTCTGTTGTTTTATCCAGTTTCGGTGGTGCGCTTCCCTGACTTTTCTGCTGGAGGTGTCGATATACTGTTCGTGGCCGGTTTCCACGTCGCACACTTTCAGCAGCCCGACGTTCGGAAGTTCCGCCATGAAGCGGTCATAGACCTGAATGGCTGCCAAATCATGTTTCTTGTTGGCGATGATCAACGTATTGGAATAGTCTTCCTCATTGATAAAGTCACTGATGAGAAACGCCGTGCAACGCTTGCGCTGGGTATTCATCAGGAACTCGAGCGCTTCGCGGATGTCCGTCCTGCTGTTCTCGGGTTTGTAGTCAAGCAATTCGCGGATAATGTAGAGAATGTGTTTTCTTCCCTTCTTGGGAGGAATGTAATGCTCTATCTTGTCGGAAAAGAGGATTACGCCAATCTTGTCATTGTTTTGAATGGCGGAAAAAGCGAGCGTGGCGGCTATTTCCGTTGCCATTTCATTTTCAAAGCAAGTAGTCGTACCGAAACGAAGACTTTTGGAAACATCAATCAGGAGCATGACCGTCAATTCGCGCTCCTCTTCATACACCTTGACGTAGGGTCGATTGAAACGTGCCGTCACGTTCCAATCGATGTCTCTTACGTCATCCCCCGGCTGGTATTCGCGTACTTCGGAAAAGGACATGCCCCTACCCTTGTAGGCGGAATGGTATTCGCCCGCAAAGATATTGTTCGACAAAGCCTTTGTCTTGATTTCAATCTGCCGAACACGCTTCAGTAATTCGTTTGCATCCACTGTGTTTATGGAACCTGAACCTTATTAAGGATTTCGTTTATAATATCGTCGCTGGTAATGTTGTTGGCTTCCGCCTCGTAGGTGAGTCCTATTCTATGGCGAAGCACGTCGTGCGCCACGGCCCTCACGTCTTCCGGGATTACATAACCGCGGTGCTTGATGAAAGCATATGAGCGCGCTGCGAGCGCCAGGTTGATGGAGGCGCGCGGAGAGGCTCCGAAACCGATGGCATTGACCATATCCTTCATGTTGTAGCGGTCGGGATAGCGTGAAGCGAATACCAGGTCCGTGATGTAGCGTCCTATCTTCTCGTCAATGTAAATCTGTTTGATGACTTCTCGAGCATCAAGCACTTCCTTGGTCGAGACGATTGGTCTCACGTTTTGTGAACGTCCCTCGATGTGGTTTTTCACGATTTCGCGTTCCTCCTCAAGGGTAGGATAATCAATGATGACTTTCAGCATGAAACGGTCCACCTGCGCCTCCGGCAGCGTGTAGGTGCCTTCCTGCTCAATGGGGTTCTGCGTAGCGAGTACGAGGAAAGGTTTTGGTAGTTGGAAGGTCTCGCTGGCTATGGTCACTTGTCTTTCCTGCATGGCTTCCAGCAACGCGCTCTGCACTTTGGCGGGGGCGCGGTTGATTTCGTCCGCAAGGATGAAATTGGCGAACACGGGACCTTTCTTTACGGCGAACGACTCCGTCTTCTGGCTGTAAATCACCGTTCCGATTACATCAGCAGGCAGAAGGTCCGGCGTAAACTGAATACGTTTGTAGGTAGAGTCAATCAGAGAGGAAAGTGTCTTGATTGCCAAGGTCTTAGCCAATCCCGGCACACCTTCAAGAAGTATATGACCGTCACTGAGCAGACATACCAGCAATGCTTCCACCAAATGTTTCTGACCGACTATAACCTGTCCCATGCCCGTGGACAGATTTGTAACAAAACTGCTTTTTTGCTCTATTAGGGCATTAAGGCTCCTAATGTCAATATTTTGTTCCATTATTATTATTGATTTTTCTACAATGCTATTTCAAACTACAAAGTTACAACTTTTACCAATAGACTAATCATAATTTTTTTTAATTATTCTTATGTTTTGTATATCGGGCGGTGTTTCCTCGTTCTTTTTCTTCAATTCGGGCAATTTCAAAACCGTACCCAAAGGTATGACGTCGGGATTGGAAAGTTTGTTGAAATGGTCGATGTATTTCGCGAATGACTTTGACCCATATGCTTGGACCGCAAGTTTCATGATGGTTTCGCCCTTTGTCATGGTATGTCTTCCCTTTTCCCCCACGATGAGATAATCACCGTTTGGGAGTTGTTCGTATGTGTTCTCTGGTTTATCGGATTGCTTCTTTACGTCAATGGTATTTGATTTAGCATTTGTCTCAGGTTTCTGACTTTTCAGTTCTTCATTTTTTTTTTAATTCGGGCAATTTCAAGACTTTACCTTCAGGAACGAAATCCGGATTGGAAATTTTATTGAAGAAGATGATGTATTTTGCGTAAGACTTGTCTCCGTAAACCTTTTGTGCGATTTTGTTGAGGGTTTCCCCGGATTGGACGGTATGCTCTTCCTTCACACCTACAATGAGATAATCGGCGTGACTGAGTTGCTTGTAGTTTTTGCTCGGTTCAGACTCGTCTGTTTCCGTCGCGGGTTCATCCTTTTCTTCTTCCACTTTCGGAGTCTCTTCTGTGCTTGGTGTTTCCTCAGCTGCTTCTTGTGTCGTCTGAACTGAGTCTTTTGCAACCTCGTTCTCGCTGGCGGTGGAATCAGCCGGTGTTTCCGTCTCAGGTGTCATCATGGTGGAATCGGTGGCGATGGTGTCAGCTAATGTCGTTCCCAACGAATCGTCGGTACATTCGGATTTGCACTGTGTCAAGCCATCGAGGTTGATGACTCTGTTATATCCTGCCACATAAGAAATACAGCAAAGCAGAATGATGCCCAGGATAGACAACAATGTCTTAATGAAAGAATTACTGCTGTCAGCTTGGTTGTCACCCTTGTTTTCTTCTTTGTTCTCCTCGTTATTGTCTTCCGCTTCCTCCTCGTATTCTTCGCCGGCACTTTCGGTTGCTTCTTCATCGGTCGCGTTGGAAGCGCTTGAAGTGTCTGTGTTTTCGTTTGTTGGTTCAACTTGTTCCGTCTGGTTCGCTGCATCACCTTCCGCGCCGATGGCAGTATCGTTGCTCACATTCGGTTCCGCATCTTCGATTGTCGCGGTTTCTTCCGTTTCCGGCTTGATGTCTTCACTCTCAACCAAATCCACTGCTTGAGTAGGTGCTTCAGTGGTTTCAATCACTTCCTGTTCGTTTGTCGTCTCCTTCTGATCGACGGTGCTCTCCGTTGTTTCTCCGCTTTCTGTGGGTTGTTGCACTTCGGAAGAAACGGGAGTTTCGTTGTTTTTCTCAAAATTGTCGTTCATGTTAGATAATATTATATTGGTTGTTATTATTTCTTCTGTATTTGGACCATCGTCTTCGCTTGCGCCCAAATTCAATGTCTGTGTAAGCGTATGGTTAGCGTCTTCAACATTCTGTGTATCGGGGTTTTCCTCCCGGCTTTCTCCGCTGCCTTCCTTTTCCGCATTCGCGGAAAAGGCGGGATAACTGTC
>DCGD01000093.1:15535-18296 GCA_002315195.1 Prevotellaceae bacterium UBA1787
CCGTATCTTCCACAAAGTCCACATCTTCCGTCTCTTCCTCTTCTTTGCCGGCGGCCGTGGATTGAAAATCGTCATCTTCTATGAAACTCGTCTCAAAGGCCTCAAACGGACGATTGATTCTTTCCTTTAGCGATTTGTCAGGTGTGAACGTCAGTTTTTGATGTTCGCCGATTTCTATTCTTTCACCCGTATTGACGTTGATGCTCTCGCGGCTGTTGACTGTGATAATCTTGAACGTGCCGAGACCTTTCACCTTGACGAAACCATCCTGATCTATGCCCGCCTTGATGATGGCGAACATGTTGCGGATGAAGGAATCGATTTTGGAACGTGGTATTTTACTTGAAGATTGAAGAAATTCCGATAGATTTTGTATGGTGTGTCGTTCGTTTCCCATATTGCCTGATGATTTGAATGAATGGAGAGGAAGTAGAGTTTTCGTTTTATTTTATTATTTTTTTAAGAGAGGGTTCCTTTGGGAAGGCCCCGAACACATAGTGATTTTGTCAGTATCCTTTTTTCAGTGTTTCGTTTGGATTTTGGTTCTATGGTTAACCCATTCACAAATTTCGGAACGTGTCTCCGTCACTTGATTTTGGTTTTTATTGTTTCACTTGTACGGAACACGACGGAAAGTTTTGGTGGGACAAGCATTCTTTTCTGCGAAGAAGGATTGACGATTATGCGTTCCTTCTTGTACTTGACCTCGAATGTTCCGAATCCATGAATCAACACATCGTTGCCTTCTTCCAAGAGCGTTGTCAAGCCTTCAATCGTTTGGTTGACCAATTGTTGTGACTCCTTTTCATTTTGTCCGGTGGCTTCCGAAAGTTTTTGTATGAATTGTTTGTTGTTCATGTTTCTCCTTGTTTATATATATGTTGTTGCTATTGGTAATCATTTCATTCCTGCGTTTCCGCGGCTTGTTTGTGTATGCGCCTTACTTTCACTCCTGCATGTGTTTGGGGTTAGACAACTGTTCCATACAAATCAAACTCATCGCTGTCGTCAATGGTCACTTGATAGAAGTGTCCGCGCAACAGGCGTCTGTCGGACTTGACATAAACCACGCCGTCAACGTCGGGTGAGTCAAACTCAGTGCGACCTATATAGTATTCGTTCTCCTTGTCGTCGATGATGACCTTCAAAGTCTGGTTCACCCTGCCTTCACCGATTTCCGCTGAAATGTCCTGCTGCACTGCCATGAGTTTGGACAGGCGACGTTGTTTAGCCTCATCTCCAACCTCGTCATTCAGGTTGCGGGCGGACCAGGTTCCCTCTTCCTCGCTATAGGCGAATGCGCCCATTCGTTCAAAGCGGGCCCACCGCGTAAAGTCGAGCAGTTCCTGGAATTCCTCCTCGCCTTCGCCCGGGTAACCTACCATGAGCGTCGTGCGCAGATTGACGCCGGGCACCTCACGCCGGATTTTGTCGATGAGTTCCATTTGGTATGCCTTGGTGGTGTGGCGGTGCATATTTTCAAGAATTTTGTCGTTGATGTGCTGGAGGGCGATGTCCAAATACTTGCACACGTTGTCGCGTTCCCGCATCACGCGGAGCAAGTCTTCGGGGAAAGCATTCGGGTAGGCGTAATGCAGGCGTATCCATTCCACTCCTTTTATGTCGCTCATGCGCTCAACCAATTCCGCGATGGTGCGACGTCCGTACAAGTCAATGCCGTAGAAAGTCAGTTCCTGCGCTATGACCTGAAATTCCCTGACGCCTTGCGCCACCAATCCCCTCACTTCCTCGAGAATGTTTTCCATTGGTCGACTTCTGTGCCGTCCGGTAATGATGGGAATGGCACAATAGGCGCATTTTCTGTCGCATCCCTCGGAGATCTTCATGTATGCGTAATGCTTTGGGGTTGTCAACACGCGTTGGTTCTCTTCATCCTTGCGGAAAGTCAGTCCCATATCCTTTATCAGCGCGTCGTAGTTGAATTTTCCATAATAGCCGTCCACCTGCGGCAGTTCCTTCTCAAGTTCCTTGGAAAACTGCTGGCTCAGGCAGCCCGTGACGTACACCTTTTTCAGGCGCCCCCTTCGTTTGGCGTCGCAGAGGGACAATATCATGTCGATGCTCTCCTGTTTGGCATCTCCGATGAAACCGCAGGTGTTCACGACGGCAATGCCATGATGGCAGCGTTTCGGATTATGGAAAACCCTATAGCCATTCTGCTGCATTTGGTACATGAAACGTTCCGAGTCCACCAGATTCTTGGAACATCCCATCGTAATGACATCTACGGTATTCATGCTCAGTCTTTTTATTTTCCGAACAGGGAATTCACGAAATCCTTTTTGTCAAAAATCTGCAGGTCGTTGATGCCCTCTCCCAGGCCGATGTATTTCACCGGTACTTTCAGCAAGTGGGAAATGCCGATGACAACACCACCCTTTGCCGTTCCGTCCAGTTTCGTTATGGCGAGGGAATTCACTTCCGTGGCCTGGCTGAACTGCTTTGCCTGTTCAAATGCGTTCTGTCCCGTGCTCCCGTCCAACACCAACATCACTTCGTGGGGTGCGTTCGGCACCACCTTTTTCATGACATTCTTGATTTTGGTCAGTTCATTCATCAATCCCACCTTGTTGTGCAGTCGTCCCGCGGTGTCTATCAGGACAACATCGGCGTCGCCGTGCACCGCGGAGTCCAGCGTGTCGTATGCCACACTGGCGGGGTCGCTTCCCATCTTCTGTTTGATCAGTTTCACATCGGAGCGGTTCGCCCATATTTCAAGTTGTTCCACGGCGGCCGCCCC
>DCGD01000015.1:0-440 GCA_002315195.1 Prevotellaceae bacterium UBA1787
CCAGTAGAGGTTGCTCTTGGTGAACCGCACTTTCTTGGTAGCACTTACAGAAAACTCGCCTGAGAGAAGGTTGTTTTTCCCCTCAAAATTTATTCTGTAGATTTTACTACGTTCAACCGTCACAGCTGAATTGTTCTTTGTGGTCATAGTTCTGCTATTTGCAGCATTCTTGATTGTAATCTTCTGTTGGTTGTAGGTACCGGCAGGCACCGGCACAAAGAACGTAGACAACGCTGCGATGCTTCGGGAATCTTTGAATGTGAGGGTGACCTGCTTGTCAGCGGAAGTTGATGCCGCTGAGGTGAATGTCAATATACCATTTGCATCAGCGGTGAACGCACCGTTCATACGCTTGTCGGAAGAAACAACGATGGAATTCACAGAAAGAAACTGGGATTGTGCCACGGAGATGGCAAGCACACCGCAGAGGTTCTTGAACG
>DCGD01000015.1:449-9389 GCA_002315195.1 Prevotellaceae bacterium UBA1787
ACATCGGCATGTTGAACTTGCCATCCGCATAGATGTAAGTGGAAGGAAGCGTCACTGCTCCATTATTATACATTGTTGCGGGATAGTAGGCATGATACTTTTGGTCAGAGCCTTTGACAGCACCGGTACCTGACAACGTTGTTTCTTTACCAGATGCGTCCGCTGTATATACCGCACCGCCGACGTTGATTTTGTCAGAGTATTCAGTATTCTGAGGATTCGCATACCATTCAGGTTTCTTGGTTTCAGAATTGTAGGTGGTACGCTCGGCATCTTCACCATTGATAGTAGCGGTGAACGTAGTAGAACCTTCATTCCTACTGTCACCCTCACAAAGGATGGCATCGTCGCTGTTGCAACCGCTGAATGCGGTCATCGCCGTCACAACCATGATAAATAACTTCTTCATTTTTCTATTTCATTTTTTTAATTAATACCAATCATGGATCCTTCACCATAAGACTCATTGCCAGGAGCGGACACGAAGTTTGAACAAATCTCTTTCACAGGGACCTCATAAAACAAACGCGGCACTTTGCACTTCATAATCTCATTTCTCTTTCTCAATTTTGAATATTGGGGTAACAAGAAAAACATTTGATCTTTTCTTCCCCTTTGAGGGGAGATAGAGGAGGATGGAGTCTGAGGGTTGGGCATTGGAATGGTTCATACACGAGAAGCCCCGCCAAGGGTGTCTTTCCAAACTACCGCATTGGAGTTGTTGTATTATCTTAAATTGTTGATATTGAATCATTCTACACTCACATTATATCCAACCAAAGAGAAATAGCGACAACTTGACGGCACGACTGGAGGGTAGTCATGGCGGTAATGGCATGGTTGTATGCTGGGATAGTAATCATGGTTGTTGTTCAGTGCTTGGTGTGGATAGTCAGGGCTACTCCATGACTTTCGCGGCGGTTCCCACCACTCGGCTGTAAGGCGGTACACTGTGGGTGACTATGGCGCCCGCACCAATGATGCTCCCCTTTCCTATGGTGACGTTGGGAAGAATGATGGCATTTTCCCCTATCCACACGTCATCTTCAATGACGATGGGACCCTTGGAACAAATCGTCCGTTCTGTGGGAGGAATGGAAAGCGACACTTCATCGGTCGATCCGTGGCTGTGGTCGGTAATGAGGATGTTGCTTCCAAGCAATACATTGTCGCCAATCCTAATGGAATTGCTCACGCCGATATGCACTCGGTAGCCAAAGGATACATTGTTGCCGATGATGAGCTGCGGCTTTTGCGTCCCGTGCTGAATACACTCAATGCGCAAATCGGAAAGTGACGAGAAATGCTGCCCGAGCGTCACGAATTTTCCTCCCTTGATGCTCGCACTGCCGTGAATGTAACTCTGTACGTCGGGGGTGGCGGTTGCCTGCGAAAAACGATATGAGACAAAAGCGTCCTTGAACTTGCCGATTTTTTCCGCAACCGAAAGGGGATAGCATTTCATGGAAGCACGCAGAAGTTTGTTCATGACGTAGTTCTTGATGTACGTTCCCGACTTTCGGAACAACAATTTCAACATTTGAAGAGAAAAGAAAAATTTCAAGGCGGACAACACTATCCGAGGCAGGCCGAGATATTCCCTCAAAAGCGCAAATGCGCCCTTTGTGTCGAAATTGCTGTCCTTGCGGAGCAGGATTAAATTGAATATGTACGGGAAAATGAAATCACTGACTTTGTTGCGCAATACCGACATGGTGTGCGATGAAAGCCCTCGCTCCTTGTAGTTCTCCAAGATGTCAATGAAATTCTTGACAAAGACACGCATGATGTTGTAACCGCCGTTTGTGGCGCTTTCCACCGCCGCGTCGATAAAGTGATCGTTCAGAATGATGCTTTCCTTGCTTTTGAATATGGATTCCAAATACATGGGCACCTGCACAAGGTTTGTACCGGAAAATGGTTCATAATTGACACCCGTCGCATTGATGCGACGGAAGATGTTGGAGCTCATGAACGTGAGCCATATACCCAACTTGCTGACATAGTCGTCATGGGAACTGCATTTGTGGATGATTTTTTTCTTCGACACGTTGGATATGTGGACAAGTCCGTACTGCTTTTTGTAGAGCAAATTGATAAGTTTGGACATGTTGTCAATGCAAATGAAATCGTCATCCCCCAACAACCATACGTATGTTCCCGTAGCGACTTTCAGACACTGCAGAAAGTTACCATCGGGACCCAGGTTTTCCGAATGTCTCAGGTAGGTGAAACGGAACTTTTTGGAAAAGTCCTCCACAACTTTGGGCGTTGCGTCCTGTGAACAATTGTCCGAAACGATGATTTCCATCTTGTTCCTGAGTCTTTCATCAAGATTCAGAAGTCGCGTAAGTTGTTCCTTCAAGCATTTCGCGCGATTGTAGGTTGGAATGCAAAGTGATAGTATGGGATTCATATTGTTGACGTCGTTAGGTTATGTGGTTGTATGGATTGTTTACGCTTCTATAATCGCTTTTCCGGGGTTATGGTATTCCTTGCGCTTTTTCACGAAGATGAAATATGCCCAAGGCATGAGCAGGATGGAGATGAGGCAATAGCCTGCGGTGATGCCGTCAAGTCCGAACTTGTGACCGAATACGAAAGTGGATAAACCGCACAGCAACCCGGTCATGATGGAAAAATAAAGGAAGGGCTCCCTTTTGTGACAGCGCAGATAGGTTGCCCACGCGGTAGTGATTTGGTTGAGAAATTCGGGCACCATCATGAGCAGCATGGGTATGTAGGGAAGAAAGCGTTCCGCCATGTTCCCGCCCTGTATGGTGATGTCAAAATGTCGGAACAGGTAAATGAATACAAAAAAGAGAATAAGCAGAAGCGCGTTGATGCCGACGGACTGCCGGACCGTGCGATGGAAGATGTGGTCCAGCTCTCCATATTTCCTCAATTCAATGAGCCCGGAATATATGGGCACCTTCGTTGACGTCCAGCTGTAAGTGAGGGCTTGTATGCCGGTGAGTACGGTGAGCGTCATTCCCATTTGTCCCGCGCACGCCGCGCCTTCGGTGGCAAAGACCACGGGGTTGAATAGTTGGAATATGAAATAGCCGCTTATCCAACTGACGGCTATTTTCCATTGGAATGGCAGTATTTCCTTGAGATACGACATCCGATGCGTGACTTTCGTTTTCAGTATGTGGTAAAGGACTAAGCCGAGAGGTGTGCCGAGAAGAAAGAACAAACTTGTGACGATGTAGGCCAGGTTGCCAATGCTGAGTGCATACAATTTCGCGCCCGATGCGAAACTGACGATGACGGAGACAAGGTATAGCAGGTTCTTGTAAAAGAAATAACGCGCCACTTCCTTGATTTTTCCAAGTCCTTGAAGATAGGAAAAGAGGGGCGTGATGAACAGGTTGAGCGCGGTGGTAAAGCAGAGAATGAGCCACGGTATTTGCCATTCGACGCCGGCCTCTTGTTCATATTGGTTGAAGAAATACTTGCCTCCAATGATGAGCGTGAGAAGAAGCACCATGGAGAAACAGACATACCATTTTAAGCAAAAACGGAGAAGCGACGCCAACCGGGAACGGAAACGCATCTCTCCCTCCAATTGGGCTTCCCGCCACGAAAGGTGGGAAACCTCGTGGGCTACATACTGCGTGATGACGGTGTTCATGCCCAATTCAAAGAACACCTGTATGGCGAGAATGCTTTTGAACGTGTAGTAATAGCCTTGTTCCCCCGCCGTAAGATATTTGAGAATGAACAACGCCGTTACAAATCCCCCCGCGGCGGAAATTGCTTGCGACATCGTGGTGTAGGCTATGGATTTGTCCACACCCGTTATTCTTGCAATGCTTTTAAGGAAAGACATCTGCGCTATACTTTTCGGTTGCCGTGGTTTACGTATGTTTCTATTTGGTTCATGCACAGTTCAAAGACGCTCTCCGTCCTGTAGCGTCTGTACCAGTCGGCCGTGAGCGCCAGGCACTCATCGAGGGACAGTCTTGGTTTCCAGTCGAGCCTGTCGCTGACCTTGCCGATGTCAAGCAGCAGGAGATTGGCTTCATGGAGCGCCTTCGGATCGGAGCAGTCCAGCAGGACACCTTCGCCATAATGTCCCACCAGTCCGCTTGCCACTTTCCATACGTTGGCGACAGACTCCCGCTCGGGTCCGAAATTCCATGCTTCCGCATAATGGACGGGGTCATTCCACATCTTCATCGCCAGCAACAGGTAACCGCCCAATGGTTCCAACACGTGCTGCCACGGACGTATGGCTTTCGGTGAACGTATCCGTATGGCTTCGCCGGCCTCTATCGCCCTTATGCAATCGGGAACGATGCGGTCCTTTGCCCAGTCCCCGCCACCGATGACGTTCCCGGCGCGCACGCTCGCGATGCTTTTTCCGTGGCGGGCATGGTTGTCGGGATTCATGAAACTGCGCCTCCACGACGCTATGGCGATTTCCGCCGCGCCCTTGCTGGCCGAATAGGGGTCATATCCGCCCAGCGCGTCTTCCTCGCGGTAACCTCTCATCTGCTCGCGGTTTTCGTAGCATTTGTCCGTGGTGACCATCACCCCCACCTTGGCAGAGGCTTGGAAGCGCATGGCTTCCATGACGTTGATGGTTCCCATCACGTTTGTCTGGAATGTTTCCGTCGGTATCTCATAACTGAGCCGCACCAACGGCTGCGCGGCAAGGTGGAACACAATGTCGGGCTCATGCCGACGAAAGACCGCCTTGATTTCATCGGCATGGCGGATGTCACCGCGGATGTCGGCTTCCAAGTGTTTCTGTATTTCCGCCAAAACGTAATTGTCGCGTTCCGTGACGGGATTTTGGGCGAAACCAATTACCTTGGCGCCCATTCTGATGAGCCAAAGGCAAAGCCATGACCCTTTGAAACCCGTGTGGCCCGTTACGAGTATTCGCTTGCCTTTGTAAAACCTTTCCATGCCGGGAATGAAATCCAACGCCTGATTTTCCATCGTCATTTCCATACTTTCCAGGGTGCGTTGCCCTCGTTCCACATTTGGTTGAGTTCCTTGTTGTCTTTCAGCATGTCCATCGGCTTCCAAAAACCGCGGTGTTTGTATGCATTCATCCTCCCGGCCGATGCAAGCGCCTCGAGCGGCTCGCGTTCAAAGGGCACTTTGTCGCTGTCGCGCGGAATGAAATCAAACACTTCGGGTTCGCATACGAAAAAACCTATGTTGATCCACTGGCCGTTGTCTTCGGGTTTTTCGAGGAAGGAACGTACCATATCCGTGTCATTGTCAATGTCTACGGAGCCGAACTTTCCCCTGGGCTTGAACACGGACATGGTGATGGCCGTTCCGGCCGCCTCGTGCCGCTTGATGGTCGCCTCGATGTCAATGTCCGCCACACCGTCACCGTATGTCAACAAAAACCTTTCACCTTCCACGTATGGACGGATGCGGGCAATGCGGCCGCCGGTCATGGTGTCCACACCCGTATCCACCATCGTGACGCGCCAATTCTCTGAATGACTGGAATGCACCTCCATGGAATTGTTCGATAAATCTACGGTCATGTCGCTGTTGTGCAGGTAGTAATCGGCGAAATACTCCTTGATGACATATTGCTTATATCCACAGCATATTATGAACTCATTGACGCCGAAGTGACTGTAAATCTTCATGATGTGCCAAAGTATCGGTTTCCCTCCTATCTCCACCATGGGTTTGGGAATGATGCTGGTGGCCTCACTGAGTCGTGATCCGAAACCACCTGCTAAGATTACTGCTTTCATGGACAATCTTTTTTAGTTATGCAAAGATAAACAATTATATCTATGAAAAGGCCACAGAAATGGAAAGATTTGGTTGTGCTGAAAAAATTATGCGGACATTATGGAGGGGGTGCATGAAATACCACGGATTGCCACCAACCCTTACCCATGCCATTTGCCACCAAGTCTTGGCTGATTAGACCAGAATGCCAAAAGTTTGTTCCAAAAGAAAACGCCAACTGAACAAAAAATGAGTAATTTTGGGGCATATATTGTTAATAAACACATCATGAGAAAGATTTTTATGTTCGCCATGCTCTTGTTTGGTTTGATTCAAGGGTTGCAAGCGGAAAATGAAAAAGAGGTGGTATGTCCCAACAAACTACAGGTTAAATGGGCGAATGCCGAAATGGGGGTGATGTTGCATTTCGACGTTCCCGTCTTCAATCCCGGATATAATTTCCGAAATTGGGGAACGCATCCGGACGCTTCCACCTTCAACCCTACTGAATTGAACACCGACCAATGGGTGGAGAGTGCGGCCAAAATGGGTGCCAAGTACGTGGTGCTGGTGGCAAAACATTGTTCCGGGTTCAGTTTGTGGCCTACCAAGGCGCACGAATACAGCGTAAAGAATTGCCCATGGAAAAATGGAAAGGGCGATATTGTGAAGGACTTTGTGGCTTCGTGCAAGAAATACGGTGTGAAGCCCGGACTGTACGCCAGCACCAGCGCAAACGGATATTATTATGTGGATAACCCCGGGGTGGTACAGAAGAATTCCCCTTACACGCAGAAAGCGTACAACAACGTGGTGGAGACCCAGTTGCGTGAATTGTGGAGCAACTACGGCGACCTTTTCGAGGTATGGTTCGATGGTGGCGTGCTGTCTGTGGACAAGGGTGGCGCCGATGTGTTGTCGTTGCTGAAAGAACTGCAGCCGAAGGCCATTGAATTCGGTTCTCCCATCGGTTTCCCTAACCGCATTCGTTGGGTGGGCAATGAAGAAGGGTTCAGTCCGGACCCTTGCTGGGCGACCTGCGACACCGGGGAAGCAGATCGGAAGTTTGGAGGCAAACCGGATGCTAAACACTGGAATGCAGGAGAGGCGGATTTCACCCTGCGCTGGAACAGCAGCACCCAAGGTGGTTGGATGTGGGGCAAAGACGAAGAGGACAAGATATTCACAGTGCCGCAACTGATGGACAAATATGAGAAAAGCGTGGGACGCAATACCAACATGCTGCTAGGTGTGGTGGTTGATACGCGGGGGCTGATTCCCGAGACGGACGTGAAGCGAATGAAAGAATTTGGCGATGAAATTAAACGCCAATATGGCACGCCGTTGAAACACGTGAAAGGAAAAGGAAATGTAATCGTCCTGAATCTGGATGGCCCCGTGGAGGTGGATCGGATGGTACTACAGGAAGATATCCGCGAGGGTGAACGCGTGCTTCGCTACCAAGTGGAGGGTTATGCCAACGACAAGTGGGTGAAACTGGGCGGCGGCACGAACATCGGCCACAAACGCATCATACGGTTCAACTCCCGGAAACTGGAGAAATTGCGCCTGACAGTGAGCGAACGCAAGGCGGAACCCATTATTGCCAATTTCGCGGTCTATGCCACGTTGAAATAAACGGGTTCCCCATTCCTTGCAGTACCTGCCCGCCTGTTTTCCATGCAACCTACGAAAAGAGCGGAAGAACCACATGCGTTCTTCCAGAAAAGGAACCTTACTTGGACAGGTGTTTCCGACGCCATTGATCTATGAATTGGCGTGTTAGTTATATCTGGATTACATCTTCATATTTTGCCATACATGTTGATTATCAGACCAACGCCCCATAGACCGAATGGTGTGGGCGCCGACCTTTGTTGGGGGTCGGCGCCCACATTTCCCGGACTATGAAACGTTTGGGTTGTTTGTCTCGAACTGCCTTCCTTCATCGGCTAGGGAAAAAATAGTTTCATTGACATCCTCCATATAAATTGCACGCTTAAATTGGGATGTTACATATCATCCATACTAGTGGTTTGTAAAGCCTAAAAACTGACAAAAACATGCTTTCATACGTTCGTATCTCAACACTTTTTGATGAAATATTATGTAATGTTTTAGGCATTACAATCCACTTGGCACATTGGCTTTGACCTTGGCTTGGGCTGCTGCTTTGTACCTACTGAAATTCACCCAAGTGGCTCAGACCTGCGAGCCTGTTCCATTATTTTCCTTTTCATCCCTCTCCGTGCAAACACGACAGTTCCCAATGGTGGTGTCGGCGACAAGAACAACGACAAGGCGAACCGCAACGCAACGGCGACGTGCACTTTCCTACGGTTGTTGTGGAATATATTTTTACAACTTGCCGTACTTTTATGAGGCATTTGCAGGTCCAAGAATATAAATTTGCGTAATTTTGTGGAAATTTTACGTCTAAATGGGTGTGCTTTGTTCATTACAGTTGAATTTCACACACTTATCCAAGAACGACAAAAAGATGTTAATGTCAATTTATATAAAATATACGTTATGAACTTCACCCTTTTAGTAACCGTGGTTCTTACAGGTCTTCTGTTCGTTGCCATTGTGATGGTGCTGGCCTGGCTGTTGGCGCCCCGCAGTTACAACTTGCAAAAAGAAGAACCTTATGAATGCGGTATCCCGGCACGTGGCAACCAATGGGGGCATTTCCATCTGGGATACTACACGTTTGCCATTCTGTTTCTGATGTTCGATGTGGAAACCATGTTTCTGTTTCCTTGGGCCATCGTTGCAGGCAGCCTCGGCACCGGCGGGTTGCTGGCTGTTCTGTTCTTCCTGTTCATTTTAGTTCTGGGCCTTGCCTACGCCTGGAGGAAAGGAGCGCTCGAATGGCACTGATCAGCAAACCAAAAATCAAATCCATTCCTTACGAAGAGTTTAAGGACAACGAAACGCTTGAGCAAATGATTGCCCAAGTGAACGAGAAAGGATCCAACGTGCTTGTCACCTCGTCCGATGCTCTCCTCAACTGGGGAAGAAGCAACAGCGTGTGGCCGTTGAATTTCGGCACCAGTTGCTGCGCCATTGAACTCATGGCAATGGGCGCCGCACGTTTCGACATGGCGCGCTTCGGCTTTGAAGTCACCCGCGTCAGTCCCCGGCAAGCCGACCTCATCCTCGTGTGCGGAACCATCACCAACAAAATGGCGCCGGTCCTCAAGCGGCTCTATGACCAAA
>DCGD01000015.1:9447-9843 GCA_002315195.1 Prevotellaceae bacterium UBA1787
AGGTTGCGCCTGCACGGGAGGGCCTTTCACCAAATCCTATCATGTGGTCCAGGGTGTTGACCGCATTCTGCCGGTAGACGTGTATGTGCCGGGATGTCCTCCGCGCCCGGAAGCCTTCTACTACGGCATGATGCAACTCCAACGAAAAATGAAAGTGGAGAATTTCCTCGGAACCGTAAACAGGAAACATAGTATGGCAGATATAANNACAACAAGACCCCTATCAGGAAGAGGCAAAGACGCAAGAAAAACAAATCATCAATCAACAAGAAAAGGCATGACATTAGACATAAGAACAATAGCACCAGGAGTGCTCCACGACGAGATGCTCAGACTGAAAAACGAGTGCGGGATGGATTTCCTTGTCAACTTGATTGGTATGGACTGGGGAGAAGA
>DCGD01000015.1:9861-11960 GCA_002315195.1 Prevotellaceae bacterium UBA1787
AAGAAGGCTTGGGCGTTGTCTATATGCTCGAATCCACCCGGACCGGCGAAACCGCCTGCATCAAGACGGCAACTACCGACCGCGAGAATCCATACATACCCTCCGTGAGCGACCTTTGGAAGATTGCCCTGATTTATGAACGCGAGGCTTACGACTTTTTCGGCATCAGGTTCTTGAATCACCCCGACATGCGCCGCATCTTCCTCCGCGAGGATTGGAAAGGCTATCCGCTGCGAAAAGACGACAAACCCTTGGAAGAAAACCCACTTCGCATGGACAACGAGCCTTTGGCCGACACGACCACTGAATATTTCGTCAAGGCGGACGGCACGATTGGCATGAAGACCAACACCATCTTCGCTACCAACGATTACGTCGTCAACGTCGGACCTCAACATCCTTCCACCCACGGCGTTCTCCACATGCGCACGCGCATGGACGGCGAAATCGTCACGAAGATTGAGCCGGTGCTGGGCTACATACACAGAGGCGTGGAAAAAATCAGCGAAAGCATGACTTATCCCCAAATGCTCGCCATGACCGACCGTCTGGACTACCTCAGCGCCATGCAGAACCGCCATGCGCTCTGCATGTGCATAGAAAAAGCCATCGGGCTGGAGGTGAGTGCAAGGGTACAATACATCCGCACCATCATGGACGAACTGCAGCGCCTGGCCTCCCACCTGCTCTACTACGGTTGCATGGTGATGGACACGGGCGCGCTGACGGCATTCTTCTACACTTTCCGCGAACGTGAACAGCTCCTCAAGATTTTTGAAGACAATTTCGGCGGACGCCTCATCATGAATTACAATACTATCGGCGGCGTGATGTACGACATACGTCCCGACTTCGCCGCGGAAGTGAAGAAATTCATCCAGGCGGTACGCAACCGTTTCCACGAATACCAGGACATCTACACCTACAACATCATAGCCGAAGGGCGAATGGTAGGCGTAGGCAAGCTGAGCAATGAGGACGCCATATCCCTGGGCGTGGCGGGACCGAGCGGACGCGCCAGCGGCTGGCGCAACGACGTGCGCAAACGCCACCCATACGCGCTCTACAACCAAGTCAAGTTTGACGAAATCATTCGCGACGAAGGCGACACGAACGCACGACACCAAAACCGTATGGACGAGATGCTTGAAAGCCTCAACATCGTCGAGCAACTGATTGACAACATTCCGGAAGGCGAATACCAAGCCAAGCGAAAGCCCATCGTCAAACTTCCGGAGGGCTCGTTCTACCAGGCCGTGGAATCCAGCCGCGGGGAATTCGGCGTGTTCATCGAGAGCAAGGGAGACAAGACGCCTTACCGCGTACACTACCGCAGCAACGGCCTGCCTTTGGTAAATGCCATGGACACCATCTGCCGCGGGCAGAAATTCGCCGACTTGATAGCCATAGGGGCTTCTATGGATTTCGTCATCCCCGATATTGACAGATAACAAGGTAGGTTACACAAAATACATACTCTTAATAATATGTTTGACTTTAGTATAGTTTCAAATTGGTTTCACGCGCTGCTCACGGGGGTCATGCCTGAATGGCTGGCCATAGGGATTGAATGTCTGATTGTTTTCCTTTTCGTCATTCTTCTTTATGCCATCCTCGCCATCGTGTTGATTTACATGGAGCGCAAGATTTGCGCATTCTTCCAATGCCGAATCGGTCCGAACCGTGTCGGCAAGTGGGGCTTGTTACAGGTGTTTGCCGACGTGTTGAAGATGTTGACCAAAGAAATCATCAAGATGCGCCAAAGCGACCGCCTGCTTCACGACATGGCACCCTATTTCGTATTGGTCGCTTCCTTCCTGACCTTTGCCTGCATTCCTTGGAACAAAGGGCTTCAAATCTTGGATTTCAACGTGGGGCTTTTTTTCTTCACGGCTGTTTCGGGCATTGGAGTGGTAGGTATCCTTCTCGCCGGGTGGGCAAGCCGAAGCAAGTATCCCATCATCGGCGCCATCCGAAGTGGAGCGCAACTCGTCAGTTATGAATTGAGTATCGGCATGACGATGCTCACCGTCATTCTACTCAGTGGAACGATGCAGATTTCTGAAATCGTGCAACAACAGGCCGATTACGGTTGGAAC
>DCGD01000015.1:12006-15496 GCA_002315195.1 Prevotellaceae bacterium UBA1787
CCCGCCGTACTCGCGTTCATCATCTATCTCATCGCAGGCAATGCCGAGTGCAACCGCGGACCGTTCGACCTTCCCGAAGCTGAAAGCGAACTGACCGCAGGCTACCACACCGAATACAGTGGCATGCACTTCGGTTTCTTCTATTTGGCGGAATACCTCAACCTGTTTATATGCAGTGCGATGGCCGCGACCATTTTCCTCGGAGGATGGGCACCCATCTATTTCCCGGGACTTGACGGTTTCAACGTCGTCATGGCCGCCATTCCGGGATTTGTGTGGTTCTTCGCCAAAGCATTCTTTGTGGTGTTCCTGTTGATGTGGATCAGATGGACTTTCCCTCGTCTGCGCATCGACCAGCTTCTTTCATTGGAGTGGAAATACCTGATGCCTATCAGTATGTTGAACATCATCCTGATGGCGCTCGTCGTCACGCTCGGCTTAACACTCTAATAATATATAAAGGTATAACAATATGGAAGAAAGAAATTATATACAAGGTTTGATCCATGGCATCAAGACTTTGGGCATCGGACTCAAGACGTCCATCAAAGTGTTCTTTGAACCCCACGCCACGGAGCAATATCCTGAAAACCGCGACACGCTCACCTTTTCCGAAACCAACCGCTTCTGCCTGGAAATGCCTCACAACGAAAACAACGAGCACAAGTGCATCGGCTGTGGCTTGTGCCAAACGGCATGTCCCAACGATTCCATCAAGGTCGTCAGCGAAATGGTTACGACGGAGGATGGGAAAAAGAAAAAACAGCTTGTCAAGTATGAATACAACATTGGCCAGTGCATGTTCTGCAATCTTTGCGTCACTTCCTGTCCGCAGAAAGCCATCCGTTTCAACCAACAGTTTGAAAACGCCGTTTTCGACAAGCGCAAACTCATCATGCAGTTAAACCAACCGGGAAGCAAGGCGGTTGAGAGAAAAGTGGCCCCAAGACCCACCGCGCCAAGACCCGCGCAGAAGAACGACAACGCCTCACAACCAAAGGCTGCTCCCGCAGTTGAAAACAAGAAGGAGGACTAATTTATGGCAACTACAATCATTTTCTATATCTTAGCAGCAATCATCCTTACCTTTTCGCTGCTTGCAGTAACGACTAAATACATAGTACGTTCTGCTACCTATTTGTTGTTTGTGCTGTTCGGGACAGCCGGTCTGTATTTCCTCATGGGCTACACCTTCTTGGGTTCCGTACAAGTCATGGTTTATGCGGGAGGCATAGTGGTGCTTTACATCTTCGCGCTCATGCTCACGGGAAAGGCAAACGACAAGGAGATTTCGCTCTCCCTGAAGAAAAAGATGGCGGCGCTGACGGCAACCCTGGCAGGCGCGGCCGTATTTCTGTTTGTCATTCTTTCTCATAAATTCATAGACCAAATGCTCACCGCACCCACGGAAGACGCCGCCGCACCCGGCAGCATAACGATACAGACCATCGGCGAGCAACTTTTGGCCGCTGACAAGTATGGTTACCTGCTTCCCTTCGAGGCCGTCAGCGTTCTGCTCCTGGCATGTATCGTAGGTGGACTGATTATCGCACGTAAACGTTAAAAAAAGAAAGCGTCATGATTAATATATATTGTTTTCTCATTCTGTCAGCCTTGATGCTGTTCATAGGCATCTATGGCTTCCTCACGCGCAGGAACACACTGGGCATCCTCATTTCAATAGAACTGATACTCAACGCAGCCGACATCAACTTCGCTGCTTTCAACCGTTTTCTCTTCGATGGACAGGAAGGCTATTTCTTCACGCTTTTCTCGGTGGCCATCTCCGCCGCCGAAACAGCCATTGCCATTGCAGTGATGATCAACATCTACCGCAACCTGAAGAACAACTACGTTGAGAACCTCGACAAGTTGAAATGGTAAAGTCATGTTTAATCTGAAAAATATAGACGAATAATGGATTATACATCATTTTCATATTTGATATTGCTACTGCCATTCCTGTCGTTTCTCTTTCTCGGGCTCGCGGGAAAATGGCTCAGCCACCGCACGGCCGGCATGGTGGGTTCGCTCGTTCTCGGAACCGTCACCCTGCTGTCCTACTACACGGCGGTTGAATATTTCACGGCGGACCGCGTGAACGGGGTGTTCCAAACGCTGGTACCGTACAATTTCACATGGCTGCCCTTCTACAGCGGACAGATGCACTTTGACCTGGGTATCATGCTCGACCCCATATCCGTGATGATGCTCATCGTCATTTCTACGGTTTCGCTCATGGTCCACATATACTCCTTCGGCTACATGCACGGGGAACGCGGCTTCCAGCGTTACTATGCTTACCTGAGCCTTTTCACCATGTCCATGCTTGGACTTGTACTCGCCACCAACATTTTCCAGATGTACATGTTTTGGGAATTGGTGGGCGTATGTTCTTACCTGCTCATTGGTTTCTACTACACCACGGCTCCGGCGGTGTCGGCATCAAAGAAAGCGTTCATCGTAACCCGTTTCGCTGACCTCGGCTTCCTCATCGGCATTCTCATTTACGGCTACTATACCGGGTCTTTCAGTTTCGACTTTGCCAATACGGCGCAGTATCTTGGCGAAGCCCAAGCCACCGTCGGACCTCATTTCTCCAAGGCCATTGCCGGAGCGGGCTTCATCCTGCCAACGGCCTTGTTCCTGATGTTCATAGGCGGCGCGGGCAAGAGTGCCATGTTCCCGTTGCACATCTGGCTGCCTGACGCCATGGAAGGCCCCACACCCGTCAGTGCATTGATCCATGCGGCCACTGAGGTGGTTGCCGGCGTGTTCCAGGTAGCGAGAATGTTCCCCTTGTGGATCCAGTACGCACCCGACACGCTGCACATCGTGGCATGGATTGGCGCTTTCACCGCATTCTACGCGGCGGCGGTAGCCTGTGCGCAAAGTGACATCAAGCGCGTGCTTGCCTTCTCCACCATCTCACAGATTGCATTCATGATGGTCGCCTTGGGCGTATGCCTGCCCGAAGGCGCATTTACGGACAATCACGCCAGCCTCGGCTACATGGCTTCCATGTACCACCTGTTCACCCATGCCATGTTCAAGGCCACCCTCTTTCTCTGCGCGGGATGCATCATCCACGCCGTTCACAGCAACGAAATGGCTTTCATGGGCGGTATGCGCAAATACATGCCCATCACCCATCTTACGTTCCTCATTGCCTGTCTCGCCATTTCGGGAATACCTCCTTTCAGCGGTTTCTTCTCAAAGGATGAGATACTCGTCGCGGCGTTCAACTACAGTGCCTTGATGGGTTGGATTATGACGGGCATTGCCGCCATGACGGCGTTCTACATGTTCCGCCTATACTACGGCATTTTCTGGGGAACGGAAAACAAGGAATACCACACGAAACACGTGCCTCACGAGAGCCCGGCCGTCATGACCGTTCCATTGATTGTCCTGACCGTCATCACGCTGACCATAGGCTGGATTCTTCCAGGTTCCTTCGGCAGTTACGTAAGCGCCACAGGAGAGGCGT
>DCGD01000015.1:15530-38100 GCA_002315195.1 Prevotellaceae bacterium UBA1787
ATGAACTGGAGCGTCGCCGGCGCAAGCATCGTCATTGCGGTCGCTTCCATTCTTTTGGCCACGTATATCTACAGCGGCGCCAAGCAGCCGATTGCGGAACGCTTGAAGGCCACATTCCCGCGCCTGCACCAATGGGCGTACAAACGGTTCTATCTTGACGAGGTATATCAATTTGTAACGCACCGTATCATTTTCGCCTGTGTCAGCCGTCCCATCGCATGGTTTGATCGCCGCGCCATTGATGGTTTCTTCAATTTCCTCGCCTGGGGCACGCATGCGGCCAGCAACGGCATACGCACGCTGCAGAGTGGACGCATACAGCAGTATGCTCTCGTTTTCCTGCTTGGCGTCTTGATACTCATCCTAATTTTGATTCTCTAAACTGCTGCAATTATGGAATTTAACTTCTTGTCATTATTCGTATTGGTTCCCTTGTTGATGTTGCTCGGCCTTTGGCTGGCAAAGGGGATGAAAGGCGTACGCGCCGTAATGGTTGCCGGCAGTTCCGTTCTGTTGGCAATGGCCATTGCCTTGACCATCAAATTCATCGCAGACCGCACCTCCGGCAATACTGCTGAGATGCTCTACGTACTCGGCTTCACGTGGTTCGAGCCTCTGCACATTTCTTACACCGTCGGTGTGGACGGCATTTCAGTAGCCATGCTGCTGCTTTCAGCCGTCATTGTTTTTACCGGAACTTTCGTTTCCTGGGACATGAACAAGGAATATTTTCTGTGGTTCACGCTGCTCAGCATGGGTGTATTCGGCTTCTTCATCGCCATTGACATGTTCATGATGTTCATGTTCTATGAAATAGCGCTCATTCCCATGTACCTGCTCATCGGCGTATGGGGAACGGGACCAAAGGAATACGCCGCCATGAAACTGACGCTTATGCTTATGGGAGCATCCGCTTTCCTGATGCTGGGCATTTTCGGCATCTTCTATGGTTCGGGTGGGCAGACCATGAACATTCTCGACATTGCCAACCACACCAATGGTGCATCGTTGATTGAATTCAGCAAGCAGTGCATTTGGTTCCCGTTCACTTTCGTCGGTTTCGGCGTACTGGGCGCCTTGTTCCCCTTCCACACATGGAGTCCCGACGGCCATTCATCGGCCCCGACGGCGGTTTCCATGCTTCACGCCGGCGTGTTGATGAAACTGGGAGGATACGGCTGTTTCCGCATCGCCATTTATCTTCTGCCTGAAGCCGCCAATGAATTGAGTTGGATTTTCCTTATCCTGGCGGGTACCGGCGTGGTGTATGGCGCATTCAGTGCATGCGTCCAAACAGACTTGAAATATCTGAATGCCTACTCCTCCGTATCCCACTGCGGCATGGTTTTGTTTGCCATCCTCATGCTTACCACCACTTCCTCTACGGGCGCCATTCTGCAGATGCTGAGCCATGGTCTCATGACAGCGTTGTTCTTCGCAGTCATCGGCATGATATACCACCGCGCCCACACGAGGGACATACGAGAACTCAATGGTTTGATGCGCATCATTCCCTTCCTCTCCGTAGGCTTTGCCATTGCGGGACTTGCCAACCTTGGACTCCCGGGCCTGAGCGGTTTCGTGGCGGAAATGACCATCTTCGTCGGTTCTTTTGAAAACAGCGATACCTTCCACCGCATACTGACCATTGCCGCCACCACCAGCATCGTGGTAGCCGCCGTTTACATTCTCCGCATGGTCGGCAAGATTCTCTATGGACAATGCACCAACACGGAACACCTCAAACTGCATGACGCGCATTGGGAAGAACGCCTTGCCATCATCGTGCTCATCGCCTGCATAGCCGGCATCGGCCTTGCGCCATCGTGGATAAGCCATTTGGTTGAAAGCGGTGTAAGCCCCGTCATCGAACGGTTGGGACAAGTCGTATCACAGAGCAACCCATTTCTTTAAACGCTAATATTGAAAGAAAATATGGACTATTCACAATTCCTGAACATGCATGACGAGCTTTCGCTGCTCGCTATAATAGTAATCCTGTTTATCGCGGACTTGTTCATGTGCCCGGACGGTAAGAACAAGGGCAAACTCAACACCGCGCTTCCCATTGCGCTTCTGCTGGCGCAGACCATTTACATGTTGGCGGTGCCCAAGACAACCACGAGCGCATTCGGTGAAATGTATCTTCTGACACCGATGATGACGGTTGTAAAAAGCGTGCTGAACATCGGCACCATCATCGTGTTCCTCATGGCGCACGTCTGGATGAAACGGCCGGAGAACGAAATCAAGCAGGGAGAGTTCTATCTGCTCACGCTTTCCACCTTGCTCGGCATGTATTTCATGATTTCATCCGGCCATTTCATCATGTTCTTCATCGGACTTGAATTGGCTTCCATCCCAATGACCGCCCTCATCGCGTTCACGAAGAACAACCAGGAATCCTCCGAAGCCGCGGCCAAATACATACTTACGGCACTGTTTTCAAGCGGTTTGCTTCTATACGGCATCTCCCTTGTGTACGGAACCTGCGGCACGCTCTACTTCAATGACATTGCCACGAAGATTGACACGACAAATTTCGTGCAGTTGCTGGCACTGGTACTCTTCATCAGCGGCATCGGTTTCAAAATATCACTCGTGCCTTTCCATTTGTGGACGGCGGACACGTATCAGGGAGCGCCGACAACCGTTACCGGATACCTCAGCGTCATCTCAAAGGGTGCGGCGGCGTTCGTGATGTTCCTTGTTCTCTGCAAGGTGTTCTCTCCACTCATTGAGCAGTGGAACCTCATTTTGTTCTGGATCATCACTTTCAGCATCACCATCGCCAACATCTTCGCGGTACGTCAGAATAACCTCAAGCGATTCATGGCTTTCTCCGCCATTTCACAAGCAGGCTACCTCGTGCTTGGCGTGGTGGGTGGAACCGCCCAGGGTATGACTGCACTCGTTTACTATCTGTTTGTCTATCTTGCGGCCAATCTCGGCGTGTTTGCCATCATAAACATCGTTGAGCAACGAAGTGGAAAAGTTAACATCAGCGACTACGATGGGTTCTACGAAACCAATCCGAAGCTGTCGTTCCTGATGACACTTTGCCTCTTCTCCCTTGCGGGTATTCCGCCTTTTGCGGGCTTTTTCTCAAAATTCTTCATTTTCATGTCCGGCTTCAATGCGCATCAGGAAGTATTGGTTTTCATCGCCTTGGTGAACACCGTAATTTCCCTCTACTACTATTTGCTCATTGTCAAAGCCATGTACATCAAGAAGAACGACAGCCCGATTGCCAATTTCAGTTCAGACCGATATACGCAGATTGGACTCGCATTGTGCATAGCAGGCGTGGTATTCGCAGGAATAGTCAGTGAAGTATTTCATTACTTTGACGGATTTGCGGAGACACTCATACCATAGTTAAACGATCGAGCACCCCAACGACAGAAACGGCTGAACCTCCCATGAGATTCAGCCGTTAATCGTTTTTGACGCTGTTCTTTACTTACTTGACAATGGTAATTCTTCCTTCATTCGATAGGTAGTGATTGCCCATATTGCCATTAAGGGCTTCAACAAAATACATTTTCAACGCCTCAGGTTCATTCAAAATGACGGGCGTGACAACCTTGCAACCTGAAATTTCAGGATAGGCGATGAACACATACCTGGTGCTTCCCACTACATACGTTCGATTGTCATCCAAAAGTTGGAACTGTCCGGTGGTTTTATCCACTGCCTCAACATTTGTAACTGAAGGTTTTCCACTTGCGAGGTCTATTTGGACCTTGAGTCCTGAAACCTGCAAGAAATCGCCATTTTCTGATGGCAGTTGCCTATAAGATTTTTCCAAAATTTGCCGAAGTTGTTTACCGGTCAACTCTCGTGCCTCTGCATCGTTGAAGAATGGGCAAATATCCACGAAATGACCGTATGTAATTTCACCAGCGGGAAGATTTGTTCTTATGCTTCCTCCGTTTACTATCCCGATTTCCGCTTTCATGCAATAGCGATAAGCGTCAACCGCAAAGTTTCCCATGGTGGTTTCAGCTGTGCGAACGGCTCGCTTGCCATCACTGCCTAAGATGGTTAGTTCATGATTGCTGACACCAAGTTTCTCTGATGCAATCTTGTCAACAAGATGACTGATGCTGTCATACACTTCCTTAACATGACAATCTACATAAGGCACTTCGGAAGTTGGAAGCAGTTCAGTACGGATGCTACCTTCTTTGGAAATGCTCAGTTTACCTATATTGGCAAAATTTGTCCCTGTCTGTGAAAGTGGTACGGAGATGCCGGCACTATTGAGGATGGACGTATCATTGATCACGGAATGTGTATGGCCATCCAACACAACATCAATACCGTAAGTAGATTTGATGAGAAGAGGAACGGAAAAGCCATTGTCTAATTCTCCAAGATGTGACAACAGAACGACATAATCCGCCCCGGCGGAACGAGCTCCGTTGACGGCTTTCTGAGTCATCGAGATGTAATCATTGGGATAAAGATCGTATTGTTGTTTGCCATCTTCGTCATAAAAAGCATAAAACTCGTCTTTTAGAGCTTCAGGACTTACTACTCCAACAAAAGCGATATTCCTTTCTGCCACCCTACACATGACATACGATTTGAAAAAGCGTTCATTTGAATTGAACTCGCCAAAATTTACACAAGTAACGGGCATGTTGAATTTATCGGAAAGTTCAAGCAGTTTCGGAACGCGAAAGTCAAATTCATGGTTGCCGATGGTAACGGCGCTGTATTCCACCGCATTCATAAGGTCAACTATATATTGCCCGTTCGACAATGCGCCCCATTTTCCACCCTGAATATAATCACCGCTGCTCACAATGATGCATTCAGCGGTATCGGCTGATTGAATGGCGTTTCTAAGACCCGCCAATTTGGAATAACCATCAACGGCACAATGTACATCATTTTCGTACAATATAACCACGCTTTTTTTCAGCTTAGGCAAACTGCCGTCACTATCCTTGGTGCATGAAATACAAAAAAAGCATACACCTACCAACAACCAAAACAAGAAAATAGTCTGTTTCATTACAACACACATTAAGTACTCTACAATCCGTAAGTCAAACCGAAGCTTAAACTGGTATTGACCTTATTAATTGGGATGTACTGCTTTGACAATTTGCCCAAGAACCTATCCATTGCGATATAGAAACAAGTCCCCGATGATTTGGTATGAACGGCAAGCATCGCACCGGTGGTCCATCCAGTGGTGGAAGCCGCGGCATTCACGGTGAAATCGAACCAATTCAACGGAGAAACGTTTGCGGACAACATGCCCTGATGCCAGGAATATATGCCATCAAAACGGTCTGTCAGCAAAAAACCAACGTGCAACTTGTCATAAAACGGCATGACATATTGCGCACCGAGACGGAATGTAGCTGCCAAAGCTTTGGTTACGCCACCCTTGCCTTTGTCATATACAGAAAAAAGGCTGTCCAAGTCGTCCTTTAGATTGTCGAATTGGTCTTTCAATTTATTGCTGCCGTTGTTATAACCGTTCACATAAATGTTGTTGAATCCGTTGAACGTATAAACGCCTGCGGACTGTGCTTTATTTGTTCCACTCCAGGAGATGAACCCAAGGTCACTGACTGATGCGGACAATGTAAGTCCTTCAACGGCAGACACCTTATATTGTGCGCCTAAATCCAGTCCCAATCCGAAACCGGGTATGCTGAACTTGACATTTTCCAATCCGGTCACTTTCTTCATCCCGGGGCGTGAAAGTGCGGGGTCTTGATTGACTTTGTATTTGAAATTTGAATTGAGAACGGCTGCGTTCAGTGTGGCATTGCTATTTACAATCCATTGGTTGCCGTTCATGGTCAAGTCCATGTGGTCCACTTCCATTTCCGCATACGACAAGCCCAACAATACTTTGAACTTGGTGCCAATGGTCAAATCTTCTCCCAACTTGTGACTGTGTCCCAAACCAAGTTCCAAATACGACTGAGAGCGAATGCCCATATCATCAATGGAGTATTTTTCCTTTGCGCCGGTGCGTTTCATGAAATCAAACAATTCATACGGCAAAGCCACCGTTGAATGGCTTCTTATGTTTAATTCAACCACGTTGGTTCCTTTGAATGCTTTGAACACCACGGAAGCGATGTTATAGTCGAAATCTATGTTTAAACGTGTTCTATCTGAAAGATTACCCAAAAAATCATCCGCCTTGATGGCAGGGTTCATGAACGTGGTATATTCTTTTCCACCAAGAGTCGGGTTTTTATATACAAAGTTTGACAATCCTACATTACTGGTTGTACCCACATTGACCTTGCCCGTAAAAACACTCATGCGATTGCCGCTTCCTTCAAGCAACGCAGGATTCAACTGATAACGGAAAGGAGCGGATTTAACAAAATATGAAGTAGACAAATCCTGTGCCAGCACTGCGACACTTGCAAACGTGACCAATGCGGTCAATAAATATTTAATGGCTTTCATAATGGTTTCCTTTTGACGTCAATAAACAAATCAGTTAAAATCACCGATTATCTGTCCCAATAAGACGAAACGTAAATCGTTGACCTTAATGTATTGTGATGATTTTAGTTTTCCTGAGCCGGTGGCTACGCAAGATGCCTTGAATACTATCTTGTCCACTTTCTTGAATACGTTTTTGTCGCTGCAACTGATGTTCAACTTAATGTTGGTGAAAGTAGAAGCATCATTTGTGGCTGCCTTGATCACATCCTTGGAAATAGTGATTTCATTAATTTTTTTGCCATCAATGCCGTATGCAAACGCTTCAGCCACAAGGTTCAAAGGCACTTTGTTTTCTACCATCGAGGTAATTCTGATGCTGTCGGCTGAATATTTCTTTATATCCTTGTTCAAGTCCTCTATAGAATCGGTATAAACTATCATTGTGTTGGCTTTGAACTCCAAGGGAATGGCAAAAGCGTAACGGATTGTAAATTTGTACTGCTTGCCTACCATTACCCTATGAACAGAATTTTGGTTAATCTTGACATGATTGCCAGAAACGTCGGCAATGACTGCATCGGGTATGGTCTCAAACAGGTTGCACAGTTCAGGCACTTTATACTTGTCTCCAACCACTGGACCATCAATGTCAAAAGGTTTGTCACCTTCATAGAAATAGCATGTATAATTTTGATTGACTGGGAAAAGTACGTGTCCGCTTGAGGGAAGGGCTATATCTTTCTTGATGGCATTGTCTCGCTTAGTCTTGATGTTGGCTGAAAAATCTATTGGCAAAGGCCAACCGTCCTTCTCCGGTGTGGAAACCAACTTGACCGTCGGATTTTCTACGTAAACTTTCACGTTTTTTTCTTGCAAGAATTTCGGAATGTCCTTTTTGATGTTGATTTCTTCACTTTTGGCGTTGATGTCCTTGTCTATCTTTCCATATACTCCCAATACTTGGATTTGGTTGAAACTCAGTTGCAATTTTGTTTCAATCTTCATTCCAGGCGTTACCGGTATGTCACTTTCTGCCTTGAGATTCAACTCTCCCAAAACCTTGACACCACCGATTATGGAAATTTTTTTATCCACAGGTTTCTGAGGTGTGTCAAAATAGATGGAGTCAACGGTAATGCCAAACTGGCTGCTACAGGTTTCGATGGCCAAACAGTTGTTGGCATCGAGTTGCGAAGACTTGATAAAATTGGGGAACTGGATTTTCGCACCGTTTGAAACGATTTTCGCACCGTTCAACGATGTATTGAAATTGCAAGTCAAAACCATTTTTTCCGGTATGATGCCATGAATTTCCTTGATACATTCATCAATGTTGCTGATTTCATATTTCAGCTCCTTTGCATCGCCGTTCGCCAAAGGCAATACGGTACCTTTCGGAATAGTGGTCGTAATGGGCGTGGAGACACCAAAATCAAACGAAATGGCTTTTATGGAAATAGGGTTGGGTGTAGCGACATTGACACTCGTGGTGATTTTTCCATCCTTCGCCACATAATACAAACTCTTGCCTTCACCCGTTTTCAACGTATCAAGAATGTCACTGTCCGCAACCTTCAGCAAGTTGCGCAGATAGATGGGTTCTGTTGAACCCAATTTAAGTGTCAGTCCCTTGCTACCCAAGCCCATCGTAAAATCTACGTTGTTGTCCAAATCGTATTCGTTTGAACAACCTACCAAACTGAACAATAGGACAGCGCACAAGAATCCTGCTAATTTTTCACATCTTCTTTGCATGTTCTTTGAATTAAAAATTTAACAATATTATTCATTATTGACAAAACGTCAGCGTAACACAAATGACTTTGTAATTTCCTCTGAATCGCCTCCGTAAAAATCAATTGTAACGTGGCGTTTCGACACATTCAATTTATAGCTTCCCGCCGAAAACGAACGCTCATAATGTTTCAATCCATTTCGATATTCATCAAAGAGCGGAGTTTCATCCTTCAGTTTTTCGCCACTGTCAGACGTCGCCGTCTTTTTTCTTCCTTCACCATACTGAGAAGCACCCTGGGAAACGACTGAATAAAACTTTCCCTTTTCGCTTGACCATACGCTGTTCATGGTCATCTGCGTAATGCGTCCCCCGTCGCCATACCAATCCGCCAACTCGGTACTGTGTACATGGCCACAGAGACAAATGGCATTTCTCCGTGCGAACAATGCACGAAAATGCCTCCGCGCCTCGGTGTCTTTTTCGCCGGCACCACCATGGAAGAACCAACGACAACTGCTGCTGTCGTATGGAAAGAGAGGTCCGTGAACCAAAATGAAAGTATGTCTTGCTCCGTCGGTCGCCTTGAGCAACTTTTCTAACTCTTCATCATCAGGGCGATTGAAATCAAGCACAAGGAAAGCGTCATCGCCAATGGTAAAACTGAAGGTTGTTTTCTCTATCTTCCTACCAAGTTCCAACGACATGCGTTCGGGCATGTACTGGCGATAGACTTTGTCCGCATCCACGCCGCGAATGTCATGATTACCCACAACAGTGACAAAAGGCAATCCACCCATTTCCTGTTTGAATCGGTTCATGACATCGTCAAGCATCTTGCGGTGCACCTCGCCTTTTCCGCAATCGCCCTGGATGAGGTCGCCCGTCTGTAATACCATTCTCGTGTCGGGGGTAACCAGTCGTGACGCCCGTTTCAGGAGTTTGGGGCAACGCTCGCGCCACATTTCTCCGTTGCGCGCAAACTCCGCCCTTTGTACCCGGTTGAGCCATTCCACCTTTTCATTGTAATTGGAATGGTATATGTCGGCTGGTTCCGCGTCAAAATGGGTGTCGCCCAAAATGACAATGGAATACTTGCCTTTGGATGGTTTCTTCGCCATCAAGGGGGAACAATCACCCGAAAAGGCGAGTTTCCCCAACCCCAACATTGACAATGCCAAAAAAGACCGTCTATCCATAAATTCAGCGATAGGATCGTTTCAATATTTTCACCATTTCTGCATGGGTCAGCGGTTGAATGTCCTGTGTCGTCAACCGCGTCATCACTTCAATGGCATTCGTCGCCATGGCGTCAAACTCTTCGGGAACTATGCCGTAATCGCTCATTTTCAAGTCGGACACGCCACATTCCGACTGTAAAAGCGTCAACGCCTGAAGAAAATCCTCCGGGTCCTTTGCATTCTCCATGCCCATCAACCGCGCCATCCGCACAAAGCGTTCGTCAGCGACATGTTGGCTTATGATGGTGCTGAAATAGGCGTGACTTATCATGATCAAACCCGCGCCATGGGGTAATTTTTCGTGGTATGCGCTCAGCGCATGTTCTATGCTGTGTTCCGCCGTACAAGTGGAAGCCATCATGGAATACCCGGACAACATGGCGGCAAACGACAGATGGGAGCGGGCTTCAATGTCGTTGCCGTCCCTGCAACAAATCGGGAGGTACCTGGTTACTGAAGTGATGACCTTTTCCTGTATCATTTCACTAAAAATGTTTTCCGTGCGGCAGATGTAGCCTTCAAGCGAATGGAAAAGGGCGTCGAATCCTTGAAGGGCCGTGAAAGTCGGTGGAACGGTCAGCGTCAATTCAGGATCGACAATTGCATAGTCGGCGCAACTGCCGAGAATGCCCATTTTCTCATTGGTTTCCAAATTTGTTATCACACCGGCGATGTCCACCTCGGAACCGGTGCCGGAGGTAGTTGGAATGGCTATCCACGGCAACGGTTTTCGTTTCATCGGTTGCCTCCTCCCCGTGCCTCCAATGGCGTAATCCCACAAGTCGCCACCGTTCGTAGCCAACATGGCCATTAGTTTGGCGGCATCCATCACACTTCCGCCACCCAAGGCGACAACAAAGTCACAACCCTCCATTACGGCAGCCTGCGCCCCAGCCTCTACCGTTTCTTTATGTGGATTCGCCTCCACCTTGTCGAAGATGACACTGTCCACACCTGCCTGCGACAATTCTTGAACGGTTCTTTCCAAATAACCATTCGCACGGACTGATTTTCCATTGGAAATGACCAGCAACGCTTTCTTACCCGGCAAGGCAAGCGTGTGCAGTTCATTCAACTTGCCGGCTCCAAACAACACCTTCGTTGAAACCAAAAACTTATATTGCAACATTTTACTATATGCTTTGAATATGAAACCAAAGAATCTTTATCTGCCTTGTTTCTTCACATGCTTCGGCTTTCTGCTGACTGCCTTTACGAAATAATTCTTGATGCGCAGTTTCTGTTCGTCGGTAGCCGTCAAATATCGACAGTTTCCATCAGCGGCCGGCGTGAATTTGGTCATGCCTTCACCTTCAACCTTGACATTGCCGCGTTCAGACAAGCCNNAAAGCCGAAGAAACCAGCCGTTGGCTCCAAGGCATAAAGCATGGACATCGGATCCCAGGTTGGACTTTCGTAGGGTGCGGCATGATAAAAATTGTAGGCGGTTACGAAAGGATGCTGCTTGCACCAGCCAAAGTCAGCCGCAATACTCGTACTCGGGTAGCGAACCGTCTTGCCCAAGGCAAAGTCACAGAAACAAATGGGGACGGGACTCTCTTCAAAAAATTTCTTCGCCGCCTTTACGTCGTTCCAAACATTATACTCCTTGTAATTCTGGTCTTCGAAGTTACCCGCCATTACGGAAAACCAACTTACCTTGCGCTTGATGAGTTCCATACCTGACAATGGGGAGTTTTCATCACCCTCCGTTTCCATCAAGCGGGCGATGTTTGAAGAAAAGCCGGTTGAAACAATCACCACAGACTTGTTGGCGGCACGCGCCAAAACCTTGCGATATACATCCACTGCATTGGGCAGGGCGCGCGTGTCTTTGGAACAACGAAATACCGGCTTTCCGTTCTTCTCCACCGCCAAGGTCTTGGTTGCATACGATTTTTCTTCCGGCGTAGGATTGGAACCATTCACAATTGCGCCCATCGCAATGTTGGGATAACCGAACCAAGTACAGTACATGTTGCAAAACGCCATGCAACTGTTGGCGTCGCGGTTGCCAAGAATGGCGAGAATGTTCACCTTGCCCGCCTCATGGTATTTCAGCAGCAAGTCCAAGGCGATAATGTCATCCACATCGTTTCCCATGTCATTGTCAAAGATAATGTTAACCGGAGCCGCACAAACCTCACTCTTGAAAAATGTCAAGGAAAACACCATCAAAAAAGAAATAAGCACAACCGACTTTTGCAATAAAATTTGAATCTGTCTCATATTGAAATTATTTAACTTTAGTTTCGGTAGGTTAATACATTCGAATGTAAAATTATACATTATTATCCATTTCGCGGCATTATTTTCAGAGAAAATTTACACTGTCTGATATGAACTCTGAATTTCACTGAATGAATAGAAGAAACGCTCAACTATATCAATGTCTATGCAAGTTACAATAAATCAAACTGGCTTGACATTTCAAACTTGCCAAATTGTTTTCTGTATCGTAATTTCTTTGTACTTTTGCAGTCAAAAGAGAATCAGCATGGAACTAATTAATTTTTCCAAACGGTTCAAGAGATTTCCTGCCAAAACCTGAACACTCCCGACAAAACCGCTGTATCAATTTTGAGAGGCTTCTTTCACATGAGAAGACGATTCAATTTGGAAAATGATGCACACAATTTGATAACAACAATAGATTAAAATTCTAATTTAGACTAATATGTCATATACTAAAAAATTGATTGATAAATTATTTAAAATAGGCTTTTCATTATGTTGGAACCTCAGTTCCTTTATCCATAGCGATGAACTATATATTCGTCTTTTGTATTTTTTTACTATACGGAAAGTGTTGAATTTGAAAAATCCAAAAACATTTAACGAAAAGATACAATGGCTGAAATTGTATGCTTATAAAAAAGAGTATTCTACTATGGTTGATAAAATCAAAGCCAAAGAATATGCATCAAAGATTATTGGAGAACAATACATCATACCTTTACTTGGTGTATGGGATTCGGCTGACGACATTGATTTCGATACACTTCCACAACAATTCGTTCTTAAATGCAACCATAACTCAGGAGCAGGAATGTATATTTGCAAAGACAAGAAAAACATAGATGTAAACAAAGTCAGGGAAGGGCTTAGAAAAGGTTTGTCAGAAAATAAATTCATGAAAGTACGAGAAAAACCATACAGGGATGTTGAACGTAAAATTTTGGCGGAAAAATATATGGAAGATACAAAAACCAAAGAATTAAGAGATTATAAATTTATTTGTGTTGATGGTGTCGTGAAAGCCATGTACATTGCCACAGACAGACAAAACAGGTCGGAGCCCTATTTTGATTTCTTTGACGCAAATTTTAGACATTTGGATTTCAAGCAAGGACATCCAAATGCACCAATTCCTCCAGAAAAACCTCTCTGTTTTGAAGAAATGAAACAACTTGCATCAAAGTTGTCTGTTGGATTTCCACAAATTAGAGTTGATTTATATGAGGTAAACGGTCAAATTTATTTTGGAGAAATGACGTTTTATCATTTAGGTGGAATCACACCTTTTGAACCTTATTCATGGGACAAAGAATTTGGCAATTGGATATCATTACCGGAAAAAACCAATGTCAAATAAAGTCTTTGATTAAATGCACTTGCATGCCCCACAACTCAGGTTTCCCGATATTCTTTCACTTGTCGCGAAAGACACCAACGACTCCGTGGGACTGCCCACTTTCCGTGATAAGACACATCCGAATTCTTGTCCGGCAAAGATAAAAAGCATTGAGGCTTCCCACGTCACCTAAACCTTTGAAGAAAGAATTTTTCTATTTCGTTACACTCATGCTGAACAAAGCATAAGTTCATAAATTGTACAAACTACCACTTTGAAGATGACCTACAAACCCAGGAATGACATCAATTTTTCAGAGAAACTATCGGCGGTATAACTACATTTCATAAACTGCCGTCCCGATAAGCCTCTTGAGATCGCTAAAGCTGGGTTTGAAATAATTTCATCCAGCCTTTCCGCAATTTCGTGCGGACTGTTTGGATTCACATAAAAAACTGTGTCTTCATCAAGAATTTCCTTCAAATCCTTAATTCTTGAACAAACCACAGGTGTTCCCGAAGTCAGGTATTCCCCCATCTTTGTGGGAAAACCCATTGTTGTATATGCTTTGTGAGGGGTAATAAGAAGCGCTGTAGCCTGTGAGAGTTTTTCGGGTATCAAACTTGAAGACAACGGTCCCAGATAATGAATTCTGTCCGAGTTGTCATCCATCATTTGTTTGCACAATTGGTGGTAAGGATCTTTTTCGTTGATGGATGAAGCTATTTCAAACACATACTCAGGATGTCGCTGGGAGAAAATCAGAAATCCCTTGATGCAATCTGCCAAGCCATCGCGTTGAAGGTTAGAACCGCTACAGAAGAAAAAATACTTCGATTTATGGGAAGAAACTTTAAATCTTTCAAAATCAACAAGGACCGGCAACAAAAAAAGATTGTCTTGGTACTTTGACAGGCACTCCTTTATAGCAGACGAAATCACGATTATTCCATCAAACAAACGGCAACGCCATAACAACATCTTTTCGTTGATATAACCATCTTTGTATTTGTCAATAGTTTCAGTTACATCCTGAAACATCTTTTGGGATTTCAATGTACAGATGATTTTTGTCGGTATGGAAATGTAATTTCCAGAACAATACAACAAGATTGACTTTGCCTTGTATTTGAACATAATCAGTAACAATATTTTCACATACCGCCATACGAGAAACACCATTCTTTTCAACACCATGGGTTTTGGATAGACAAAAGAAAGGCCCATGTATTCATAATCAATGCCGCCAAAATTTCCTTTTCTGTCCTTATTGGCCGACGTTTGCGAATAGTCCGGACCCGCGAATGTCAGAAACAAAACTTTCTTATGTTTCGCTATTTCCTTGGCATAACTTAGAATTCTGTTGGTTGCAGCCATTCCGTATGGAAATGGTTGACCAGCGACAATAATCAAATCGTACTTAATCATTTAATAAACTTTTTGTAATAAATAACCAACATTCCAAATGCAGCCGTCGCCGACAGAATGTAGGTAGCAATGGCGCCACCTATTCCAAGCAAATACACACCCAATGTATATCCGACAATTTGTATCGCTCCTGAAGCAAACGCACAATTTCGGATTTGTTTGCCCTGTCCGTGGACACCGAGAAATCGGTTGTAAACATCACCCAACCCTGTCAATGTACTACCCAATGCCAAAAAACACGCATATTTGGCTACTACGCCATACGACGCATCGTAGAGGAAAGAAACCACCGGGAATATTATGACACAAAAAATGGAATATGAAACAATGGACATGAGAAAAGTCATTCCCAAAATCTTTGAACCTATGGAATGTTGATGGGCAAACTGCTTGAAATATGTAGTTCCTATGATATTTGGAAGCATTGCCAACGGAGCCGCCACCGTAAGCGACAACGAATAGAAACCCACATCTTGATTGTCGAGTGAGAAAAGACCGAGAGTCAAACCTGCAATGTACTGTACGGAAACATTGGATAGAGAGCCGTAATACACATGCAAACCATAAGACTTGTTTTCGTCACGCAGTTGTTTCCATCTTTGTTTGAGATTCTTGAAAATGGGATGCTCCGTATAAAGCACAAAAATCAGCGCCGCCGTATATACGCCATTTTGCAAGAGAAGCATCATACGGCTCGAACACCCGAACAATCCGTAAACTATGAAGCCAACAGCCAGGTACAACACCGATGGAAGCAGACGGGCCATGGCTATGGCGGTTATGTTGTTGTCCCCCTGGCAAGTGGTGTTGATGTAACTTAAAAGAATGACATTTCCGCAGACGGGTATGACAACATAGAACAAATGATAACAAGGCTTTTGAAGGAAAAATTGGTGTATCAGTCCACAAACCAACATTGAAGCCATTATCACACCTGCCAACACTGACAACAACACAAACAACACGCCTTTTATTTGGGAAGCCTCTTCTTTGTTTTTTGCAATGGCAAGGAGCCGGCTTCCTGACACAAAATAACCTAAAAGAAAAATACCCGAGAAGAGCGACAAAAGATTGGTAACGTACCTGACGTCACCATAGTTTTCCGGGCTTAGGTTTCGTGTATTTAATATGGACACAAGCACCCCCAACGCCGTACCGACGAAAGTGCTAATATATAGAATAACAACCTGTTTGTTAGTTCGAGACAATTGCATGATGCCACCTTTTTGAAACATTCAGTCCGTCAAGTAGTTCAATTCAACAGAAGACGTAGGACAATGAGAACAAGATTGTTAGGAACAATCCATTTCAGAATGCATTTCACGCCTCTTCGTACAATTCGTTTAAAATTTCAGCATATTTCTTTGGTGAATACGTTTTCATTATGGTTGCATGTGCATTTTTACTCAGGCGGTTCAACTCTGTCCTGTTTTCATGCAAATATTTCATCTGTTTCACAATGGAATCCGAATCCTTTACATTTAATAGCAATCCGCTTTCTCCATCTTTCAAAACCGTAGTGATGCTACCAACCGGAGTACACAATGGCACAACCCCATAGGCCATGCACTCAAGCAGAGACATTGGCAGACCTTCAAAAAAAGACGGTAACACCAACACGTCCATTTTTCTTAATAATTGTTTTTTCATTTCAATGTTTACAACACCAATGAATTCAAACCGAGCATCCAGTACCTCTTTAAAGGAATTGACGTACTCACCTTTGTTTTCTTCCTTTCCCGCCATTACAAACCTGAAAGGGACACCTACTTCTTTCAATTTCCGACACGCTTCAAGCAAAAATCCTATGCCTTTATTCTTGGTTATTCGACCTAAATACCCAAATGTCAATGGTTTGTTATCAGAAGGAAACGCATGTCTGAAATTCGCATCGTCTTGCAAATCCACGCAATTTTGTAAAACTGTCACCTTTTTCAACCCATACGCGTCTTCAAGGTGTTGTTTCTCCACTTCACTCGTCACAACAACCGGGACTTGCCAACCAAAGACTTTTTTAATACATAATTTCGGAATCAATGGCACGTCATTACGCATCAAGTAGTCTCCTCCATGAACATGAACCAACAACTTGCACTTTTTTTTCTTGGCGGCCGCCATAAAAATATAATCACGCAAACTACTGAAAAACATCAGAGGGTAGTTATAATGAATAATTGCATCTGGATTCTCCTCAAGGAGCCTCTTCCATGAAACATATTGTTTTATCAATTCAAAAAAACGATGAAAACTATTTTCGCCATCATGCCTTCCTTGTTCAAAATGCAGATACTCCACTTTGTCATTATGATTAATCATATATTGAACGACTGTAGAAATTCCACTGACGTTCTTCGTGGTATCAAGAGATGGCGAAACAACAATTACCTTTTTCATAGCACCTTTTTTATTTCATGACTATCGATTCCTGACACTGAGTGTGCTTTACTATCGCCTTGCCATTACACTTGTTTTTCATATTTTGCAAAAAACTCTTCCAACCTGTCGCGAGACAACCTGTCTTCGGGTCGATAACATTTCTCTTCATGCCTTATGATATCATCAATGGACCATTTGAACTTGATATGCCTGGCGGGCACGCCACCAATAATGCTGTAAGGACAACAAGATCTTGTAACAACCGCGCCTGCGGCGACAATACTGCCTCGCCCTATGACCACTCCGGAAAGAAGGGTGACATTGCAGCCAAGCCAAACATCCTCTTCTACTACCACATCTTCGTCCAAACCATCAGGTTTCTCTTCTTCTGTTATTGTACAAAACGCCCTTCCTGCTATCATGGCATGATTGCCGGTTACTACAGTGAGTCCGTAGGCTGCAAGGGAATTCTTCTTCATGATGAATTTGGCGTTTCTGTTGATGATTGTGGCATGGTTCAATACGCTGTTGCTGTAAATAAACAGATTGCGAGGGGTGTCGACATACAAGGGAGGTATGAGGTTGCAATCTTCGGCACAATAGCCAAATTTGCTTCTACGAATACAGAAATAGTCTCTAATCAACCCATGCAAACCGTTAATGAACGGATTCCGCTTCGCTATTCGCTTGATTTTGCTGTTCATAATCATTATTATTAAGTTAACTTTGGCGTTGTCACCTATCAGAAACTGTAGCCAGTGCGTGTGTCAAAAAGTCAAATGCTAATGTTGCGTATTTTTGAAAAAATGAAAAAATCTATCATCACCGGCACCCACAACCCAAAAAAATCTATTGGAATAATTCTATAAAATCTTGTGAACTCGCCAATGGATATGTGAAGTGGAAATGCTTCAATGACAAAGCCTTCTCCATGGCCGAAGCCATTTCTTCAGGATGTTCCGGTGGAACTTTATAACCGTTATAACCTTCCACTACCATGCGGTCTATGACCGGTATACATACACTTGCTACAACCGGCTTGCCTATGTACATGGCTTCGAGGAGTGCATTTGGCAAGCCCTCCATGCGTGAAGGAAGAACAAAACAATCACAATACTTTATCCATTTGTATGGATTTACTTGGTATCCAACAAAATGAACGCAATCCTGCAGACCGGCTTCCCTTATAATCTTCTTTGTCAGGACATAGTTAGGCAGTGATTCGTTTATTTTGCCAACGAAATACAAATGTGTCTTAGGATTTCGAGAATGGACCAATTTGAAAGCCTCAGCAAGAATGTCATGTCCCTTTGTATGAAGAAAGTTGCCTATAAACAAATATTTGTCGTTTCCATCATTCGGATAAGGGGAAGGTTCATTGAGTTTCGGGAGAATGTTTTTCAAATCCAATGGATTGTGCAGACAAACGACATGAGTTTCATTCGTGCCTGTCAACTCCATTAAATCACGCTGCATTTCTTCTTGTTGAGCGATGATGCGATAAGCGGACTTGTAGGTAACGGCCATTTTCCTTTGTGTCCTTTTACTGTATGCTTGCACTGTGTTGTCATGGCGTACTATGCACTTTACGTTCATGAAACCGGCCACTTGCAAAAGAAGAACGTTCAAAAAAGTCGTAGATGAAAATACAAAATCAGGTCGGACACGCCGCATCACCCACCACATTCTAAGTCGAGGAAAGACATGAATGTTCAACCACGGAATACGGACCACCTCATAATTGTCTGGTATAAATTGAAGAATATCCATCAATCTCCCACATATTACGAACTTGACGTCAAACTGATCGGTCGGAAGCATCTTTCCTATATTGACAGACATACGTTCCGCACCGCCTACACCTCCAAAAAGAAAAATCAACACTTTTTTTGTATGCTTTTCGTCCTCGGGCGTTTCACGATGATTGGGTTTCGCATCAAAACCAACTGTCGGTTGTTTCTTCGAGAATAATCTTGCCAAAAGCACACCCACATAGCCAAGGCCAACTACGCCATTATTTGTCTGTTTCATATATTAATATAACATATCGCATGAAATCTTGCTCTCAGGATTTACCAATCCACAATCCTTCATCTTTATAAAAATAACCAAATAGCCAAAATGCTGTAATCACTGGAACTGAAAACAGGACATAAGACATCGATGATGCCACCAACAGAGCTAACAGAGCATATTTTCTGCCTTTTGGAAAAAGCGTGCCTATTGTCCGGGAAGATTTGAACAATAAGTAATAGAAGAACAAACCAAGCAGAAGACCATGCATGCTTAATACCTTTACCAAACCGTTGGGAGTTGAATAAAGCTTTGTAATGTTTTTCTCAAAATAGGAATTTTTGGTATTTCTGCCATATCCCAAAATGGGATCGTTGGAAAAATTCATCCATTCTATATACATGGATGTAAACCGGTCAAATGATCCTACATATCCTTCACGGCTGTTTTGGTTGTTCCATTCGATGTTATCCATGTTGTTTTCCAAATTCTCCTTCGCATTCAGTTGACTTTCTATTTTTTCTCCGACAAAATCAAGATTGGCAATGAAAAACGACAATATCACCATAAGCACCACCCACAATATCGTCCTACCCTTTTTAATGTTGTCTATGGAAAAAATAAAATACAAAATCAATGCCGTGCAGTAACCCGTTGTTGAAAACGTAGTCACCAATGTCACAAGCAACCATAGAACATTTGGGTTATTCTTGAAAGAAACGCCATTTCTTAACAAATTACATAACAATGCCAAACACACCATTACCGCAAACCTGCCGGGTTCCCATGTACATCCGGAGTTTCTATGAATAACATTTTCCAATTCCACATGTGGATCAATGCAATTGTACATGTAGAATATGTTGTGGCCAAGATTCGTATTTCCCACGCTTGGTAACAAATCAAATGTCAAATTGGGCACCAACTGATAAACAAACCAGAAAACCAGGGAGATTTTACAGAAAAATACAATTATCGTCTCGTATATGGAGAATATGCGCACACCAAACGCCTGAACATGCACGTAAGCAAAAAAAATTGAATAAAAGAGGAAAAATTGAAACGACAATTCATAATTGCTGTACAGTTTATTCTTGATGGTTACCATTACTGCCCAAAGCAGACAAACAACGACAATGAACCACCAATTTCGGTTGAATGACACTTTCTTTTTGAAAACAAGATAAATGGTAAGAAGAAACGGAATAAGAAACGGAATCCAAGGAGCGGACAGACCACCCACCATTCTTGAAGTGTAAATATCCATCTGAGCCATGTATAATACCATGACAATCATATACAGATAATCAAAATATGATATTCGTGTACTATCGCAAAGCCTTACCACACTGTTAATCCTCCTTTATATCCACTTTCGTAAATGAATTATATAAAATTCCTGGACAAAAAAAATTGCCCAAGACTTTGTCATGTAGAAATTTCACTTGTCTTAGCGTTGGCAAAAAGACAATGAAAATATGTATGACGTGGCAAAAATAGCAATAAATTCCGAGATTTAAACCCGCATTGGAGGATTTTTTCAACAATGCAACTATTTTACACCATGCACCATCTTTGTTTGCGTTGGTTTCATTTGGATTCAAGTGGATTTCAGTTTTGACACTTACGGAAATTCACGGTCAAAGCCGCGGACCTATATTTACGCAAACGAAAATAAAAAACTGAATGGTGCGCAATATGGGCAAATATTGCTAACTTTGCATATTGCATCATAACAACAGCCATAACATGTTCAACATAATCTTGTTTGCTTCCGGAGAAGGGACCAATGCCGAGAATATCATGAATTATTTCGGGAATTCAAGCAATGTATGCGTCAAGGCCGTCATCACCAACCGTTCCTGCGCCGGCGTTTTAGCCAAGGCGGAAGCACATGGAGTTTCCACAATCGTAATCAACAGGACCATGCTTGAAGATGCCGAAACCATGCTTCCTCTTTTGGAAAAATACGACACCGACCTCATAGTCCTGGCGGGTTTTTTGTTGCTGCTCCCCTCCTACCTCGTCCGCCAATATCCAGGACGCATCCTCAACATACATCCATCGCTCATTCCGCTGCATTGCGGCAAAGGCATGTACGGCATGAAAGTGCATGAGGACGTCATCAAATCGGGTGAGAAGAAAAGCGGCATCACCATACATTACATTGACGAGAACTATGACCGAGGCGAAATCATTCTGCAGAAAAGTTGCGCGGTAATGCCCGAAGACACCCCCGAAGACTTGGTCCGGCGCATTCATGAATTGGAATATTCATCGTATCCAACTGTCATAGAATCCATTGCAAACAACATTCAAAAACACAAGACATGGAAAAAATAAAAGGATTACTGGTTGCACCCTTCACCGCGTTCAACCCGGACAACAGCATCAACACCGGCGTCATCCGGACGTATGCCGCCCTGCTCAAGCGAAACGGTTTGAGCGGAGTGTTCATCAACGGCTCTTCCGGGGAGGGCTATATGCTTACCGCGCAAGAACGCATGACATTGGCGGAATCGTGGATGAAGGAACAGACTCCCGATTTCAAGGTAATGGTCCACGTCGGCACAACTTGCATCGAAGAGGCAAGGATGCTGGCGCACCATGCCGAAAGCATCGGTGCTTGGGGCATGGGGTGCATGGCGCCTCCCTTCCCGCCCATCGCGACGCTTGAAGAACTGGTGGAATACTGTGAACGCATTGCAGAATGTGCCCCTTCGCTTCCCTTTTATTTCTACCACATCCCCGCGTTCAACCATGCCTGCTTCCCCATGATTGAATTCGTCAAGGCCGTGGACGGACGCATCCCGAACTTCGCGGGCATCAAGTTCACTTACGAGAACATGTACGATTTCAATCAATGCACCCTTTACGGCAACGGCAAATATGATTTGCTCCACGGACAGGACGAAACCATTCTGGCGGCCATGGCCCTGAGCGGCACCAAGGGCGGCATCAGCGGCACGGGCAATTATATCGGAAACATTCTCACCGGCGTAATGGACGCATGGAATGAAGGAAACATCGACAAGGCGCGCCGGTTGCAGAACTATGCCCAGGAGGTCATCAACATTATTTGCCGTTACCGTGGCAACATCGTGGGCGGCAAACGTATCATGAAATTCCTTGGATTGGACATGGGACTTAACCGCATACCTTTCCGAAATCTCTCAGGCGAAGAAGAATTGTCAATGAAAAGTGAATTGGAAGCCATAGAATTCTTCCAACACTGCAACCAATAACACGTCGCTTCCTACATACATACCATGCTCAACAAGTTTCCTTTCATCCTGTATCGCTTATTGCCATCGGCACTCCGTTGTCAGTGCTTGAATGTCAGTCTCTTCGCTGTCCTGTCGGCACTGGTGCTTTTCTTCAACGCGGCTGAATCCTTCGCTGCGAAATGTTTCAACCCTATCAGCGTCACCAGTGCCGCCTCCCTTGAAATATGCAAGGGACAGGGCATCAGCGCACCGTTCGCCGGCAACATCGGCAATGACGTAATCGTGGCGGGTGGCTCTAATTTTCCAGATGTCGCCGCCGCCATTGGCGGAAAAAAACATTTCTGCGAAGACATATTCATCTTGAAGGAAAACCGATGGGTTAGGATTGGTAAATTGCCGCAGGCGACGGCATACGGCGTCAGCGCATCTTTCAAAAATGGCTTGGTTTGCATTGGAGGGCAGAATGAAGGCGGCTCCTTGTCGCAGGCGTTCATCATTCGACTCCAAGACGGCAAACCCATCTTTCAGCAACTGCCCTCAC
>DCGD01000015.1:38151-47024 GCA_002315195.1 Prevotellaceae bacterium UBA1787
GCCGGTTTCATGTATGTCTGCGGTGGTGAAACCAACGGTAAGGTTTCACACCGTGCTTTCCGCCTGGACTTGAACAAACCGGAGACATGGGAAGCGCTTCCCGATTTCCCCGGCCGCGGCCGCGTCCAGGCCTCGGGATGCGTCATGCACAACGGCTTCCGTCCTTGCTTTTATGTCATGGGAGGCTACTGCCCCTTGGAAGGCAACCGCATGGCGGTGGTACACAAGGATGGCCTCTCCCTGGATCCCGACAGCAAGACCTGGCGCAACACCGCAGAGTTCCCCAAAGGCAGGTTTTCAAACCTCGGACTTACGGGAAGCGCGCTCATACCAACCGGCAGCACCCACGTCATGGCCTTGGGCGGCGTGGACGCCTGGATTTTCGGAAACACCATCAACATACCCTTTTTCATTCATCATGCCTGGATAAGAGGCAAGCACCAACTGGCGGATGAACTTGAACGCGTCAGGGCGGATTACATGTTCCATAATCCCGACTGGTACCGTTTCAATCCCAAAATACTCGTCTATAACACCGTTACGGACACATGGGCGGCACGCGACAGCATACCGCAACTGGCGCGCGCCGGCGCCGCATTGGTCAAGCAGGGCAAAGACTACCTGCTCGTCAACGGGGAGTTGATGCCCGGGATTCGTTCGAAGGATGTCAGTAAGATCAGCATTGACACTCCCGCCTCGTTCGGTTGGGTAAACTGGTCCGTCATCATAGCCTATCTCCTCGGCATGCTGATGCTCGGCTGGCATTTCATGCAGCGCGCCAAGGACAGCGACGACTTTTTCAAAGGCGGCAAACGCATACCCTGGTGGGCGGCCGGCATCAGCCTCTATGCCACCATGCTCAGCGCCATCACCTATATGGCCATACCCGCCAAGGCCTATGCCACTGACTGGACATACTACCCCATGCTGGTAACCATTCTCATCATAGCATTCCCGGTCATCAAGTATTACCTTCCGTTCTTCAGGCGACTTAACGTCACCAGCGCATACGAATATCTGGAGAGGCGGTTCAACTACGCCACGCGCGCCCTTGCAAGCGGGCTCTTCATTCTTTTCATGATTGCGCGCATGGCCTTGGTACTCTATCTCCCTTCGCTGGCCTTGACCACCGTAACGGGCATTGACATTTATACCTGCATCATCCTGATGGGTGTCATCACCATAGTTTACTGCACCATGGGAGGGGCCGAAGCCGTCATTTGGGGCGACGTCGTCCAGGGCGTCATCCTGGTAGGCGGTGCTTTCATCGCCGCAGGCTACTTGATTTTTGCCACGGAAGGCGGCGTAGGCGGTTTCCTGGACATTGCCTGGCACGATGACAAACTGCGACTGTTCGACTGGAGCCTGGATGCCACGAAAGCCACGTTTTGGGTGGTGATTTTGGGAGGACTCGCCAACAACCTCATTTCCTACACCTCCGACCAAACCGTCGTACAGAGATACCTATCGACAAAGGATGAGAAGAGCGCGGGGCACAGCATCATGACCAACGGCCTGATGAGCGTGTGCATTTCCGTGGTGTTCTATCTCATAGGAACGGGACTGTACACGTTTTACAAGACACATCCAACGGAAATGGACATGACCATGACCAACAGCGACAGCATATTCCCTTTCTTCATGATGACGCAGTTGCCGACGGGCATTGCGGGACTGCTCATTGCCGCCATCTTCGCCGCGGCCATGTCCACCATCGCCTCCAACATCAACTCGGTGGCGACCGCCTACTCCGTTGACTTCCACAAACGCTTTGCGCCCGAAATGACGGAAACGGACGTTCTGAAAATTGCCCGCCGGGCAAGCATCGCCGGCGGTGTTCTCGGCGTAATGCTCGCCTTGTTGATGTCGTCATGGAACATATTCTCTCTCCTTGACTATTTCAACACCATTCTCGGCCTGCTTTCGGGAGGACTCGGCGGACTTTTCATCATGGGTATTTTCTTTGACCGCATCGGTGGTAAAGCGGCGCTGACGGGATTTGCGGCGGGCACAGTCACCGTGTTCATGCTACATTTCTTTACTTCCGTCTCCTTCCTCATCTTCGGAGCCATCAACATGGCCGTCGGTGTCGCCACGGCATGGACCATCTCTCGATGTTCTTCCCACCAAAATGCCAGGAAAGGACTTACTTGGAAACAATTAGAAAACAAAGCCTCAAACATTCAATAAACTTTGGCTGTTGGCTTTGGCATTGGCTTCAAACAATTTGGAAAACCGTAATACAGACATTCATTAAACACCATAATCACATGACAGACTTTAAAGCATTGGCCGAACAGTACAAGGCCGAACTTCTCGAAAAAGTCATCCCTTTCTGGCTTGACAAATCACAAGACCTGAAATACGGCGGTTATTTCACCTGCCTTGAACGCGATGGTTCCGTTTTCGACACCGACAAATTCGTATGGCTGCAAGGACGCGAAATCTGGATGTTCTCAAAGTTGTACAATTCCTTGGAGAAGCGCCAGGAATGGCTGGACTGCGCCGTTCAGGGTGCGGAATTCATGAAGAAACACGGCCATGACGGTAACCTCAACTGGTTTTTCGCACTAGACCGCGAAGGCAACGCACAGGTGGAACCTTACAACATCTTTTCCTACACCTTCGCCGTCATCGCGTTTGGCCAACTCGCACTGGCTACCGGCAAACAGGAATATGCCGACATCGCCCGCAAGACTTTCGACATCGTCCTCTCGAAAGTGGACAACCCAAAGGGCAAATGGAACAAGGCCTCAGCCACGGCGCGCCCTCTCAAGGGTTTCGCCCTTCCGATGATACTATGCAACGTGGCCCTCGAAATAGAATCCCTGCTCGACAAGGATTTCCTCAACAAGACCATCGACGTCTGCCTGCACGAAGTCCTCGACTGCTTCTACCGTCCTGAACTGGGACTTATCGTCGAGAACGTAAGCACGGACAACCAATTGGTGGACTGCTTCGACGGACGCCTGCAGAATCCGGGACATGCCATTGAGGCCATGTGGTTCATCATGGACCTGGGCGTTCGCCTCAAGCGCCGCGACCTCGTTGACAAAGCCGTACAAATTGCCCTCAACGAACTGAACTACGGATGGGACAAGGAATTTGGAGGCATCTTTTATTTCCTGGACCGCCTGGGACATCCGCAGCAACAACTGGAATGGGACCAAAAACTGTGGTGGGTTCACATTGAATCTCTCATCACCACGCTCAAGGGCTACCAGCTCACCGGCAACCGGGACTGCCTGGAATGGTTCAACAAATTACACGACTATACATGGTCACACTTCGCGGACAAGGAATTTCCCGAATGGTTCGGCTACCTCAACCGCAGGGGTGAAGTGCTGCTTTCACTCAAGGGTGGCAAGTGGAAGGGATGTTTCCACGTTCCACGCGGCTTGTTCAACTGCTACACCATGCTCGACAGCATCGCAAAGAACGGCGCAGGTCAATTCAAGGAATAAGCCATGATCCAAACCAACATTTCCGACGCGGGACGCTATTACGGCATTCATCCGCGTCTGCGCCAGCTTTTTGAGTATCTGCAATCACACGACTTGATGGACATGCCGTTGGGGCGCATCACGATTGACGGCGACGACTTGTTCATCAACAATGTGGAATCCGAACTGCTGCCGCACCAAGCGCAGAAACTCGAGGTGCACCGCAGATACATCGACGTGCACATTCCCCTGAACGGCGCTGAAATTGTAGGATGGTCACCACTGAACGCACTGGGCGAAAGCGACAAACCTTTCGACGAGGATAAGGATTTCGCCCTGTTTTCGCAGTTGGCGCAGGCTTACACCAACATCGTGCCGGGACAGTGCCTCATCGCCTTCCCCGAAGACGCCCATGCGCCCATCATAGGATATGGAAAACTGCGCAAGGCCATAGCGAAAATCGCCATCAAGTAGAAATAAAGAACATTGTCCTGAAAATGAATGGTACACTTTGCGGAAAGAGACCAACGATTCAAAACAATGAGGCGACTGTCCCTAAAACCGCATGATTCCCTCACCTCTCAAACGCTTTTACCTTATGAAAACGAACGCTCTCACAGTTATTCTTGTCTTGCTATTCATTGTCGGTGTGCATACGGCACTTGGGAAAAAAATCAAGGTTGCCTGCATCGGAAACAGCATCACGTATGGAACAGGGCTCAAGGACCGCGCCCATGACAGTTATCCCGTCCAGTTGCAGAAACTGCTTGGAGAAGATTACGAAGTAGGCAATTTTGGAAAACCGAGCGCCACCCTTTTGCGGAAAGGCTATCTTCCTTACAACCAGCAGGCGGAATGTGCGCAAGCCCTTCGTTACGCCGGCGACATCGCCGTCATTCATCTTGGCATCAACGACACGGACCCGAGGGTATGGCCCAACTATCGCGACGATTTTGTCTCAGACTACCTTTCGCTGATTGATTCCCTCCGTTCCGTCAACCGTCAGGTACGCATCATCATCGCCCGACTGACCCCCATCTCCCATCGCCACCGCCGTTTCATTTCAGGCACAAAGCAATGGCACGATGAGATTCAGAAAGCCATTGAACAGACCGCACGAATGGCGGGTGCGGAACTCATTGATTTCAACGAACCTTTCTATGCACGTCCCGACCTTTTCCCCGATGGGTTGCACCCAAACCCGGAAGGGGCGGGAATCATGGCAAAGACCGTCTACAGCGCCATTACGGGGGACTATGGGGGGCTGAAACTGCCCGTCACCTACCAAGACTACATGGTCATCCAACGCAACCAAAAGATAAGGATCAACGGTACAGCCAACACGGGAGATGTCATCGAAGTGTCGTTTGCCGGGCAGTGTGTGAAGACCCGAAGTGACAACCAAGGCAAGTGGGAAGTGTTCCTGAACCCCGTGGAACAAGCGGGAGAAGACTATGAACTCCGCATCAACACGAAAAAAGACCAACGCACGTTCAGGCACGTCGCCGTGGGCGAAGTGTGGCTGTGTTCGGGTCAGTCCAACATGGCGTTCATGCTGAAATCCGCCAGCACAGCCGCACGCGACATTCCTCATGCCAACGACCCCTCGCTGAGGTTGTTCGACATGCAGGAACGTTGGGACAGATACGCGGAATGGAACCAAAATGTCATTGACTCCGTCAATGCGCTGAAATATTTCAAGCCCACCGAATGGCGGACATGTACGTCTGAGAACATCGCGGCGTTCTCTGCCGTCGCATACTATTTCGGCAAGATGCTGCGCGACAGCCTGAAGGTACCCATCGGACTCATCTGCAACGCCATAGGTGGTTCCAACACGGAAGCATGGATTGACCGAAACACGCTCGAGACGCAGTTTCCCGCCCTCCTCAACAACTGGAGGACGAGCGATTTCATCCAGGATTGGGTACGCAAAACTGCTGACAAAAACCTGAAACAAGCCACCGACCCTCTTTCCCGGCATCCTTACGAACCTTGCTACCTGTACGAAACGGGCATCATGCCATTGGAAAGTTACCCTTTGGCAGGAGTCATTTGGTATCAGGGGGAATCCAACGCCCACAATTTCACCACGCACGAAAAACTCTTCAAGCTCCTCGTGGACAGTTGGCGGCGAACATGGAACAACTCCAACCTGCCTTTCTACTATGTACAGTTGTCAAGTCTCAGCCGTCCTTCATGGACTTGGTTCCGTGACAGCCAACGTCGGCTGATGCTCCAACGACCCCATTTGGGCATGGCGGTCAGCAGCGACTGGGGTGATTCCCTCAATGTGCACCCCACGAACAAGAAACCCATTGGCGAACGACTGGCACGCTGGGCACTCCACGACTGCTATGGCAAGAAGAACGTCACACCATCGGGGCCCCTTATGAGCAGCATTTCATGGATGCAGGACTGGATTGAAGTGTCCTTCAACTTTGCCGACTCCCTAACCACGTCCGATGGACTACCTCCGCGCACCTTTGAGATTGCCGAATATGACGGCATATACTACCCCGCCGTCTGCACCATTCAAAAGAACCGCGTCAAATTGTCCTCACCGAACGTCAAGCATCCCAAATACGTCCGCTATGGATGGCAACCTTTCACGCGCGCCAATCTCATCAACGCCGAAGGACTACCCGCCTCCACTTTCCGATGGGGTATTCCTTCATTCTAAACCATCATCACATTTAACCTTTTGATGGCGGTCTGGTTGGTCGTCATGATTGACTGCTTTCCGTCCCTTGCCCATGAAAGTAGGGGTAGCACCCGCCGACTCGACCGTGTACTCGGCATACCGATGCTGAACATGTCGGTGGTTTCCTAGTTCACGACTTTCTTGCCAAACTCACCGCAATCGGTCAAGACGGTACGCCGAAGCGGAAACGGAACTCAGCCAAACCGCCCGACTCCATATTTATCAAACCACACCTGTAGAGACTACTATGTCCGAAGGGAGACAATATTGCACAAAACAACCATGCAACTCCCCCAAAAGACCAACGATGGCAACCTTCGAAGGTGCATCAACGTCAATAGACATCATATTCTTTGCATCAAATGACGTTTTTGCAATGTATTGTATATCAGGCAAATGCATATAGAAAGGTAGAAAAGTGGTTCCAGCATTGCGAAGATGTTGGGAGAATGATAAATATTTAGCGTTTTTAACTTTTATTGATGCGAAATTGAAAGTTTTATATGTCGTTTTGGATGAGATCAGGAATAAAAAAGTTAAAAACGTGGTTAAAAACGTAGAAAAATGCCTATATAAATAATGTGTATCTTTGCATCCGAATTATACGCCAACAAAGTTGGCGCAATAGATAATATGGTCTACACTTTCCCTACATATATGTTTCTTTTGAAAGTCACAAAAGTGACCTCCAAGGTGCATTATATGCTTTTATGGGGTGGGTAAACTACTGTATATCAAAGAGATACAAAAGCAATAGAAGCCTGCTACAGGTACTCTGCATGGGTATTTATAGCAGGCTTTTTGTATGTGTAAATAACAAAGAGTATTTATGAAGACATTGACCGTATTCTAAATATTCAGTGAAGTGACAATTATTGTTGGATTACGTGATTTCTCTTCATTTTGGTAGCAAATTGGGCTATGTACCTCGTGTCCATGTATGAGATACGAGGAGAAATTGTATATGCACTGGTATATCGTATATAAAGGCAAACCGATGAAAGGCACACTTAGGGAGAACCTTGAGAAGGCAGACATCACCTATTTCATCCCCACTCAATACGTGGAGCATTTGGAGGGGAATCGGATGGTGGAGAAAGTGGAGGCTGTGCAGAACAATCTGATATTTGTGCAAACCGATAAAGACATCCGTGAATTGACAAATGAGATTGACGGCTTGAAAGCCCCTTATCTCAACCGTGCTTCAGGAAAGCCAGCAACTGTAACCGATGAGGAACTGCAACGTTTCAGGCGGGTTCTTGAAGCCCGTAGCCTGCATGCAGCATTCCTCCCGGATGCCTATCAACGTTTTGAGAACTGCCCCAAGGTTCGTGTCAAGGCAGGCGAGTTTGAAGGATTGGAAGGCAGAGTGTTCCGTATTCTCCACGACCGTAAACTCATCATCCAGCTTGATGATATGGCAATCGCTATCTCCGGCATCCATCACACCTTACTCGAAATAATAGAATAGAACAAAAAATGGATCCATCAGATCAGATATCAACCATATTGCCAAAGAAGAAATGGCTGGATGTGGATATACGTGGACTGTGGGCGTATCGTGACCTGTATGTCATGTACATCAAGCGCGATATTGTCACGCAATACAAGCAGACCATCCTCGGTCCTTTGTGGTACGTGATTAAACCAATGATGACCACCATTATGTAAATGTTCGTCTTTGGAGGTCTTGCTGGCATCTCCACCGATGGCGTACCCCAACCACTCTTCTACATGTCAGGCATCACTCTCTGGGGATACTTCAGCACGTGCTTCACCTCATGCAGCGAAGTGTTCAGCTCCAATACTGCAGTATTCGGGAAAGTCTATTTCCCACGTTTAGTTGTTCCATTGAGCGCCTGCACCAGCAATCTCATCCGCATGTTCATCCAACTGCTGATGTTTATACTGATATATGTTTATTATGTGGCGACAGGACAGTTATCGTTTTCGTTATCGTTTTCGTTGATTCTATTCCCCCTATTAGTCCTAATGATCGGTCTTCACGCTTTGTCCTGGGGCTTGCTGTGCTCTTCGTGGACGGTAAAGTACAGAGACCTGAAGTTCCTCATACAGTTAGGAGTTCGACTGCTCATGTATGCCACTCCGATTATCTATCCCCTGTCATTCGCACCAGAGCGATAACGCTGGATTCTGAATCTCAATCCTCTCACCCCCATTTTCGAGGCATTCAAGTACTCAACCCTTGGCGTAGGTACTTTTGATGTAAAAGGATTGTTGTATAGTGCAGGATTCCTATGTGTAACCTTATTTATAGCAGTGATTGTTTTCAATCGCACAGAACAACGGTTTATGGATACGGTTTAAAAGCTTTCTATAACCACATTACGAAAAATGTGATTTTTTAAAGATAAATTATTTGGAAAAATGTGATTTTGTTATTAACTTTGCACCGGAAAAATGTGATAATACTATGCTGAAAAGAAAAATTGACTCGTTTCTGGAGACTTGGAAAGACAATGCTGACAGAAAACCTCTTATAGTAAAAGGTGCGCGCCAGATAGGTAAAACAGAATCCATACGTTTGTTTGGAAGGACTCATTACAAGCATGTGGTTGAGATAAACTTTGTACTTCAAAAGGTGTACAGGGGTATATTCGATAATGGGTATGAAGTAAACAACATCCTGAAGAATATCTCCCTAATAGATCCTACGTTGGAGTTTGAACCTGGTGAGACACTTCTGTTCTTCGACGAACTGCAGG
>DCGD01000057.1:0-8070 GCA_002315195.1 Prevotellaceae bacterium UBA1787
CGGTCCCATTCAAGACGAAATCTACACGGCAGTGAAAAACATTGCGGAACAACGTGGTTACACCCTGATATTAGACCGTGCAAGCGACAACGGCATTGTGTTCGCCTCTCCATCCGCGGATATTTCAAACGAAGTATTGGCAAAATTAGGATATTCCAATTAAAACATTTATCTTTGCGCGCAATTTGATTTTAACAAGCGACAGATACATTTATGAAATTTAATCATTAAAAGAATTTATATGAAGAAGTTATTAGTATTATTGCTCCTCGTTCTCCCCTTGAGCATTTTTGCCCAGAAATTTGGTCATTTTAATTCCGCGGACATCATTCAGTTGATGCCTGAGTACAAAGACGCCCAAACAGAACTTCAGAAACTGCAGACCCAGTATGAAACCGACTTGAAGACCATGCAGGACGAACTTAAGAGAAAAGCCACCGATTATGAAGCGGCTCACGATACTCTTCCTGAAAACATTCGTACGCGCCGCGAACAGGAACTTCAGGAATTGTCCAACCGCATCCAACAGACATTCAACGACAATCAACAGGCTCTTCAGCAGAAATCCAACGAAAAGATGAATGCCATTGCGGACAAAGTCAAGAATGCAGTTAAAGCAATCGGTGATGCAGGAGGATACGTTTACATCATGGATATGACGGCTGGTATTCCTTACATCAGTTCTTCCCTTAGCAAAGACATTACTGCGGAAGTCAAGTCAAAATTGGGACTCAAATAAATCATACCTTTCTTCATTTTATCATTTTTGTTCTTTTGCCGGTGTTGGTGCCATTTGCAAGAACAATGCCAAAAGACAAACATTCTATTTTCAACAACAGTCGCGCATCTATCGCGGCTGTTGTTATTTTCATTATATTCAACCCAATTCTCCTTCGATTTCTCAAACACATCATGTTCCGTCGGAATATCTTCAACGATTTAAAACTTTTATTTACCTTTGTACCATAAAATAATTACATGAAAAAGTTAATAATGTCAATTGGGATGGTCATGTTCCTATTCTTGTCTTCCCAAGCTCAAACAACGCGCAAGGCTGTTATGCGCGACATCGTAAAGGCCAGTACACACTACAATCCTTATTTTGGTGGTAAATCCAAACTGACACCCGCGCCCGAAGGATACACTCCCTTCTACATCAGCCATTATGGTCGCCATGGTTCCCGATACCTTCTCAACTACCATGCGTATGAACGCATGTTGGCATTGTTCGAGAAAGCTGAAAAAGAAGGCAAACTTACGTCTCTCGGGAAAAAGACCTTGAAAAGACTTCGCATAGCCGCAGCGGACGCCAAAGGCAAAGATGGGGAACTTTCACTTTTGGGAGGAAGACAGCATGAAGCCATCGCTGCCCGAATGTACAAGAATTTCCCGGAGGTTTTCAGCGACGGCGCCTATATTGACGCCCGTTCCACTACCGTCCACCGCTGTCAGGAAAGTATGCAACATTTCTGCAAAGCATTAAAGCTATGCAAGACCGACCTTGACCTTCACATACGAACGGACAAAGCCGACCGTTTCTTCCTTGCCCCCAACACCGATACCGTCGCCAAACTCACCACTTCCGCCGCACTGAGAGAAAAGGTCAAAACCACCTGCGACTCCCTGATGAATTGTGTTCATGTCAGCCGAAAAATGTTCACCGACCCCACTTTCGCTGAAAAAAATGACATCAGCGAACGCCAAGTCATAAATGATTTTTACGACATATCACAAAACATGTATTGCGTACCGGAACTGAAAACCAAATTCAAGAAAGTATTCACAAAAGACGAACTTTTCAACGTATTCCAAAAGGTCAATCTTGAGTGGACCAACAACTGTTCCTTGGTTCCCGGCATGACACCACACTACAAGTCCAGGAACAACCTTCTACGCAACATCGTCAATTGGGCGGACGAAGTCATCAAGTCGAACGGGAAAGGAGCATCACTCCGTTTCGGTCACGACAGCTACATCCTCCCGCTTGCCTACATCATGCAGTTAAACGGATGTTACGAAATACCTCCCTACGATTTCGGGCATCTTTACGAACACTACTCATGTTCCCAAATAACCCCAATGGGCGCAAACCTTCAAATCATCTTTTATCGCAAGCCCGGGAGCGATGACATTCTTGTGAAATTCCTTTATCAAGAAGAAGAAAGAACCATCCCAATCACAACGGACATGGCGCCATACTACCATTGGCGTGATGCAAGAGCGTTCTTCCTTAATAAAATCGCGGAATAAACACCACATGACCAAAACCGCAGAATTTCTATTCACTGACTACAGCACCTTTCTCTCCAAACACTTTGAGGGAAAGGTGCAGAAATTATCCATCAATGGAGGTTTTGGTTGCCCGAACCGGGACGGAACCATCGGAACAGGGGGATGCACCTATTGCAACAACGCCACTTTCACGCCTTCGTATTGTTCAGAAACAGACAGCATTTCCCTTCAGTTGGAAAAAGGGAAAACTTTCTTTCGGCGTAAATATCCTCACATGCGTTTTCTCGCCTATTTTCAGGCGCATACCAACACCTACGCGCCTTTGGACAAACTGCAACGCCTGTATGAGAATGCTCTCGCCGTAGAGGGCGTTGTGGGATTGGTTATTGGAACGCGTCCCGATTGCGTCAGCGAAGACTTACTTAAATATCTTGAGAAATTGTCACGCTCCACCTTCATTCTGTTGGAATACGGCATCGAAACCACCAACGATGAACTCCTGAAGAAAATGAACAGAGGACATACATTCCAAACGGCGGCAAACACAATCCTCAGGACAGCAGAACATGGTTTGCACAGCGCAGGTCACATAATTCTCGGACTCCCCGGACAGACACCCGACATGATGCAGCAAGAGCCGGCCAAACTCTCAGCTTTGCCCCTTGAAATTCTGAAACTTCACCAATTGCAGATTGTAAGAGGAACGAGCATGGAAAAACAATACCTTGCACGTCCCGAAGAATTCCAATGCCTATACAATACTCCCCATGAATATGCGCTTGTCGTGGCAAAATACATTCAACTAGTCAGGAAAGACATCGCATTGGAACGCTTCACTTCACAGTCACCGAAAGAATGGCTGATCGCCCCGCAATGGGGAATAAAAAACTACGAATTCGTGGAAATGTTGAAACGCATACTGCGCGAACGAGGTATGCATCAAGGTCAATTGTACATTTAGCGAAACCGCACCGTCCATGTGCGATGCAGTAACAAGCACATGGGTACGTTCTTTCACTTATTCTTCCAAGCGCTTTATCCCTCGTAGATGGTGACGCAAACAACTCACGAGTTCCTGGGTTTCCTGCAGCGTGTTTTGGTATAGCAATTCCTTGCGTAAATTGCAATTCTCCTTGTTGAAATTAATTTGGGCATTATGTCGGATGGTAGATAAGCGGAGTTTTATTGTGTTACCTTCAATCTGCAAGGCATCCACGAGTTCATATTCCTGATTGGTAATCATTTCTATGGCTTTCTCGAACATTTCCACCACCTCGTCACGCAAAGGCAGGAATTGGTCGATGCTCTCGCGAGTCAAAGGATTAAAATTATTGTCAACATGTTCCAAGCACGGATCGTTCATACGCTTGAGACAATAAATCATTTCAGAAATACTATTGCTTGCCAAATGAAACCATGTGTTTTTCTGTACGGCGTCAATATACTCAATCCGTCGCATTCCCACCAATTGTTTCTGTCGCATCCTTTTCCATTCATCCCTTTCATGTGAAAGCAACGTATCGTTTCTTCGCAGCACCTTGAGGTCTTCATTGATCAGTCCATCGCTGATTTGCATGAAGCAATCCCTTGCCATGGTGAGCATCCGACAATGCGTCATTCTAATATGTTCCTTGAGGAGAGCGAGCGTTTCCGCTTTGTCGGCAGACTTGACCATATTGTCATAAATGGTATCCTGACTATCGTCCGTCGTACGTTTTTCCCGAAAAGTAAGATTGCTGTGAATCAATATAGAGAGAACAAGCACAACAATGACACCCATAGCAATCGGACCGCCGAAAAACATCACGGAAGTAACGATGAAGCAAAGCGCGAAGGCGGCTCCGGCGGTGATGAACCAGCCACCTACCACGGAAATGACACCCGTGATACGATAAACGGCGCTGTCACGCCCCCAAGCACGATCGGCCAACGAAGAACCCATCGCCACCATAAATGCCACGTATGTAGTCGAGAGCGGAAGTTGCATGGAAGTACCTACCATGATCAGCAAACCGGAAAGGACCAAATTCACCGAAGCACGGACCAAGTCAAAGGCGGCTGCGTCTTCGTCGGTATTCTCTTCCATGTGTTCAAATCGCGTATTGATCCAATTTTTCACCGATTGCGGTACGAAGAAAAGAATACTCTGCGCGGTGTTCAATGTGGTGCGCACCATTTGACGTGCAATTCGAGATGTACTGAATATCTCATCTCCGTTATCCTGACGAGAAAGATTAATGGTGGTGTTGATGACATTTCGCGCTTTCTTTGAAATGAACAATGCCACCGCCATCACTCCACCCGACAAGATGAGATAAATCAATGGTGTCTTGGCAGGCAAAGACAAGAAACCCACACCGAAACTTTTTGGATCAGCGCCCGAACCAACGAAATGCGTGGTACATTCCAAACCGGCTATGGCAACCCCGATGAAATTCACCAAATCGTTTCCGGCGAATGCGACGGCGAGAGCGAAAGTACCAAAGATTACCACCAACCTGAAAACACTGACTTTCATCCAATGTAGAACCTGGGAAATGATGGTAAAAAAGACAAACAAGACAATGGTTATGGTTGAACCGTTCACCGTAAGAAAACCACGGATTTCCTCTGTCATGAAAGATGCATTTCCAAACCCTTTTGTCAAGAGGAAACTCATGATGGAAGCGAAAGAAAAACCACAGAAAACCGCTGTGAACCATTTTGAATGTTTTTGAAACTGGAATGTGAAAACCACTCGGGCAAGCCACATCACAATGGTTCCCACCACGAAAGCAATTCCGACAGAAAGAAAAATGGCGATAATCACCGATAGCACCTTGTCCGTGTTCACCAATGCGCCGTATGCAAGCCCCTCCCCGGTATGTTGCATCATTTTGTAAACAGCCAGCGCCGTTGTTCCTCCAAACAATTCAAACACCATCGATACCGTTGTCGATGTCGGCATTCCCAACGTATTGAAAATGTCTATGATCACAACATCACAGCAAACCACACTTAGGAAAATACACATAACTTCCATATAGGTGAAATTCTCGGGTTGCAAAACTCCGTGACGGGCAATATCCATCATGCCGCTGCTTGTGGCCGTACCTACAATAATGCCAAACGCCGCAATGTACAGCAAAAATTTCAATTTCGCCGCCTTTGAACCTATGGCGGGAGGAAGGAAAGACACTACGGCACTCGATACACCGGTATATAAATCAAAAACAGCCAAACATACCAAGAAAAAGGCAATGACAATATAAAATGTTTCCATGCAAGAATAGAGAAATTCAATATTTCACAACAAAATTAAGAAAATCCCGGAAAACAACCCCTATAAATTGTTAATATTTTTTAAAACAACTTTGCGTCTGACATTAATAAACCCGGCTTTTCTTTGTCGTACTCATTATCATGGAACGATAGCCAAGGCAAAAAGAGCGATAAACTGCATATAATAAAATATTGTGATTGAGAGATATTTGGCGGCATGAGAAAAAGAAATGCGCTGCGTTTCATGAACACCGAAAAGAAAAAAGTTTGAGAAAGGATTATTGAGCAGGTACAACCGAACAATGGCAAGAAAAATCAGTCCATAAGGTCCGAGAGAGCATGACAAATCGAAAGAAAACAACCATTCCAGCATGTTCTTCGTCAAATGCAACTATCCCCTGAAATTCAAAAATTCCGATTTCATCGGGAGTTTTCATTCACATCACATGGTCAAAGCCAAAATCAACATCAAAATCAACATCAAAATTGTAAACAATCACTTGCATATTTCAAGAGATTTAACTAAACTTGCATAAAAGTTGTTTAACTGTCATTGTATATGAAACGTACCAATATTCTTCTTTTAATTTTTGCAATCATCATGGCAACACTGACATCATGCACCCATTCACAGTCATGGAAGCAGACGTTGGAACAGAAGATGCCCTATTTGGGACATCGCAATTGGATAGTCATCACGGACATGGCATATCCATTGCAGTCAGGAAAAGGAATCACCACCGTCTACGCCGACCAGCCCTATTTGGAAGTACTCAAAGAGGTAAAGAAACAAGTAGATTCCGCACCGCACGTTTTCGCCCACGTCTGGCGAGACCGTGAAGTGGAATTTATCACTGAAGACATGGTTCCCGGCATCGACAAACTGAAAGAAAGTATCAGCGAGATTTGCGGTAAGGAAGCGCGGAGCGTAGATCACGAAACGCTTATCAAGCGGCTTGACGAGGCGGGAAAACTCTATCAAGTCATCATCATCAAAACACCACTGACGATACCCTACACCACCACATTCTTCGAACTGGATTGCGCCTACTGGGATGCGAACCGACAAAGCCAATTGGATGAAAAACTCAAGACAAACGAATAACAACAAATCAGCATATAACGATATCATGAAAAGAAAAAAACTTCGTTATGGACAAATAGGCGGAACATTGAATGCTTTCATTGGTTCTGTCCATAGAAAAGCCATCGCCATCAACGAACAAGCCGAACTGGTTGCCGGCTGCTTCAGCCAGTCAAACGCGGAAGCCAACCGTCTCTGCGGAGAACACTACAATATAGTTCCGGAACGACTCTATGACAACTATGGAAGCATGTTGGAATCTGAAAAACAGCGCACGGATGACCGACTTGATTTCATTGTCATTTGCACCCCCAACAATTCACATTACGAGATTGCCAAGGCATTTCTTGAAGCGGGTTTCAACATTGCCTGCGAAAAACCGCTTTGCTTCACCATTGAAGAGGCCGAGGAACTAAAACGCATTGCCGACGAAAAGGACCTGCTCTTCTGTGTCACTTACACCTACACAGGCTATAATATGGTCAAGCAAGCGCGTGAAATGATTGAAGAAGGCATCATCGGAAAACTTGTTGATGTCAAGGCCGAATACCTCCAAAATTGGCTAATGGACGAAGTCAGTGAAAAAAAAATCACAACCGGCAAAAGTCCAATATGGAGATTGAATCCCGAAACAAGTGGCATCTCATGCAGCGTCGGGGACATAGGAACGCACATCGAAGATACGGTATCATATATGATAGGCACGCGCGTCAAGAAAGTGGCAGCCGTCCTAGATACCTATGACCATCAACTGGACCTAAACGCCAACATGCTCGTAGAGTTTGAAAATGGCGTTCACGGCTCGTTCTGCTGCTCACAGGTAGCCGCAGGCCACTACAATGGCCTTGTTATCCGACTGTTCGGAACAAAAGGCGCCATCGAATGGCATCAGGAACAGCCTGATTTTCTTTATGTCACCCTCAAAGGACAACCGACGCAGATTTATACCCGCGGGGAATTCCCAACGCCGCACGCTCAAGAACTAAACCGCATTCCTTCCGGACACCCCGAAGGACTCATCATGGCTTTCGCCAACATCTACAAAGTGTTCTCACAAGCCATCCTGAACAAACTCAACGGAACACCCAATGACGACAAATGGAGCCTTGACTTCCCAACGGTTGAAGATGGATTATGGGGCGTGCGTTTCATCACCGCTTGTGTCAAGAGCAACCAACAAGGTTCCATTTGGGTGAATGTGATTTAGGCGTTGGCTTTGGTGTTACACTAACTTTGGCTTTGGCACAATTCAAAAAAATGTTGCCATAGGCAATGCCACTGCCTATAAAATTGCGCAAAAATAAAATCCTGAACGAGGGAAGACATGTATTTCACGAAAACAATAAGCGTATTTCACATTTGGTATGAAAAACCACCCTCAAAACTTTGTCATTCAAAAATAAATTGCGAAATTTGCAGCCGCTAAAATCAATAACAACATTTAACAACAAGTATGAATCAGTACGAGACCGTTTTCATTTTAACTCCCGTTT
>DCGD01000057.1:8096-8478 GCA_002315195.1 Prevotellaceae bacterium UBA1787
GAAGACCAGATGAAGGAAGCGGTTGGGAAGTTCAAGGAAATCCTGACTTCCAACAACGCGGAGATTCTCTATGAAGAGAATTGGGGGATGCGTAAGCTGGCTTATTCCATTGACAAGAAGTCAAGTGGCTTCTACATCATGTTTGGTTTCAAGAGCGAGCCTACATTAATCAAAAAGTTAGAAATTGCTTATCGCCGCGACGAGCGTATCCTGCGCTACATCACCGTAAAGATGGAGAAATATGCAGCCGCCTATGCAGCAAAGCGCCAATCACTCAAAACAAAGAAGGAGGACTAAACCATGGCAGCAGAAAGAAATAATGAGATCAGATATTTGACCCCACCCTCAGTGGATTTGAAGAAGAAGAAGTATTGCCGTTTCA
>DCGD01000057.1:8543-15392 GCA_002315195.1 Prevotellaceae bacterium UBA1787
ACGAGCAGGGAAAGATTCTTCCTCGTCGCATCACGGGTACATCCTTGAAATATCAGCGCCGCGTGGCACAGGCTGTAAAAAGAGCGCGTCACCTTGCATTGCTTCCATTTGTAACTGACTTAATGAAATAAAAAGGAGGAGAACCATGGAAATTATCTTGAAAGAAGACGTGATAGGTTTGGGTTACAAGAACGATGTTGTAACCGTAAAGGATGGTTATGGACGCAATTTCCTCATTCCTACTGGTAAGGCAGTCATTGCATCCGCATCCGCCAAGAAAATTCTCGCAGAAAACCTGAAGCAACGCGCGCACAAACTTGCTAAGATCAAGGCCGATGCCGAAGCGAAGGCGGCCGAACTTGCAAAATTGGAAACATTGGTCATTCCAATGAAAATCAGTTCAACAGGTGTAGTATATGGTTCTGTGAACAACGTGCAGATTGCCGACCTCCTGAAAGAAAGAGGCTTTGAGATTGACCGCAAGACCATCGCGGTTGCCGATGCAAAGCAAGTTGGAACTTATAAAGCCGTGATTAAACTTCACAAGGAAGTATCCGTAGAGGTGCCTTTTGAAGTTGTCGCTGAAGAATAAGCATCAAGTTTCAGAGATAATAAAAACTCCTTGCGCATCGAAAAATTTCGTTGCGTGAGGAGTTTTGCCAATAATTACAATTACAACTCAAAAACACAGCGCATGAAAAACTTCATTATTAGTGCCATTATGTTGGCTGCCTCAGTCACGGCCATGGGTCAGGAACAGTTTTCCTTGAAAGGTAAAGTCGACGACACTTTCAACGGTCAGAAAGCCTACATTGCTGAAAGTGGCAGAAGAGGCGCAAAAATTGATTCAGTTACCATTTCCGATGGCAAATTCTCAATGAAAAACGTTCAATTCACCACGCCGCGAATGGTGCGTTTCTTTATTGGCGATGGCAAGAAAGTCGCTACCGACTTCATTTTGGAAGACGCCCAGCTTGCTTTGACATGTGTACCCGATGAAGAGGGTTTTTCATCATACGTTGAAGGCAGCAAGCTCAACGACATCTACACTGAACTCAACAAAAAACTCCAAGCCGTCCTCAAAAAACTCCATGTCCTTTATGCGGAAAAACGCAAAGGCGAAATGACCGAAGCACGCAAAGCGGAATGGGAAAAGGAATACAACGCCACCGATGAGCAATACGGGCGCATAGAGCAAGAATACATGGTGAAAAACGCGGACAATTTCATTGGCTTTTATTATTTGCAATTCCGTTATTACGGAATGGAAGTGGGCTTGGTAAAAAGCATCTATGAAAAATGGAGCCAGGAATACAAAGACACCCCCGTTGGAAAGAGGCTTGCCACATGGATTGAACGTCAGGAAAAAACAGCCATCGGCATGACTTTCACTGACTTCACAATGAAAGATCCCGATGGAAAAGATGTCAAGTTGTCCGACTATGCAGGCAAGGGAAAATATGTATTCGTTGACTTTTGGGCAAGTTGGTGCGGACCTTGCCGCGCAGAAATTCCAAACGTCGTCAAAGCCTACAGCGAATACAAGAATAAAGGCTTGGAAATCGTCGGCGTTTCCTTGGACGACAAAGAGGATGCATGGAAGAAAGCCATCAAGGACTTGGGAGCGACCTGGCCGCAAATGTCCGACTTGAAAGGATGGAAATGCGAAGGTGCGGAGTTGTATGGGATTAGTTCCATACCGGCGACCGTATTGCTTGACCCGAATGGAAAAATCATAGCAAGAAACCTTCGCGGTGAGAACTTGGGAAAGAAATTGGCAGAATACCTAAAATAGCCTATCCATAACATAAATAAGATGAAGAGAAACATATATCTTGTAATCATATTGCTCTGCTCCGGAATATTGGCGTATGCCGGACAAGCCATAACACTGAAACAGGTACTGAACGGTACCTATTCCGCAAAATCATTGGGCAGAATAAGTCCATTGGCAGACAATGAAAGTTATGCCAAGATCAGTCATGACAGGAAGAGCATAGAAAGATATTCCTTCAAGACGGGTCAGAAAATCGGCACACTCTTCGATGCCAACACGGCTCGCGGTCCTAAGACGCTCAGAATTGACAATTTCATCATTTCGCCCGATGAAAGCCGCATACTCATTCAAACGGAGACGAAGAACATCTACCGCCATTCCCTCGAAGCGGAATACTACATCTTTACCATCAAGAACAACACCTTGGAACCGCTTTCCAAAAACGGAAAACAACAGCAGCCCATATTTTCACCTGATGGCAATCAGATAGCCTTCGTACGCGACAACAACATTTACTTGGTGAAACTACTCTTCAACAACAGTGAAAGCCAAGTAACCACCGATGGAAAAAAGAATGAAATTCTGAACGGAATACCCGATTGGGTAAACGAGGAAGAATTCGCCACAAGTCGTTCCTTCGATTTCAGTTCCGACGGCAAGATGCTGGCTTGGATTAAATATGACGAAACCAAAGTACCTTTATTCAACATGACGTTGTACAAGGGCGCATCTCCCACCCGGTCGGAATATTCGGAATACCCGGGACAATACAGTTACAAATATCCGGTCGCCGGGAGCACAAACGCCACCGTCGCCGTCTATTCATACGACATCAAGAGCCATGTCACGCGCAAATTGAACGTGCCACTGGAAGAAGGTGGCTATATTCCGCGCATAAAGTTCACAAGCCAAGTGGATGAATTGGCGGTTGTCACCTTGAACCGCCACCAAAACGAAATGAACCTTTACATGTGCAACTCGCGTTCCGGCATCAGCAAACAAGTATTGAACGAAAAAGATGAGCGATACATCAAGGAGGAAGCCTATCTGCAACTCAAATTTGAGAATAACAACTTCGTATTCATGAGCGATCGCAGCGGCACCCGCCAGCTCTATTACTATACGAACACAGGACAATTGTTAAAGCAGATAACAAAAGGAAATTTTGAGGTGAACGCCTATTACGGACACGACAGCAAGACAGGCACGTTCTATTATCAGGCATACGACGAAAACGCGACCAACACCGCCGTATATAGCATCAACGCCAAAGGTGTCGTCAAGAAACTCTCCGATAAGGTTGGTTCCAACTCAGCAACCTTCAGCAAGAACATGCAATATTACGTCAATGTCTATTCCAACCTGCAAACACCTCCCACAATATCCATCTGCAACAACATGGGGAAGACACTGACCGTCCTGATTGACAATGAAGAACTGAAACAGAAACTTTCCGGCATCAACATGGCGCAGAAAGAACTCTTCACCTTCAAGACATCAGAAGGCATTGGACTGAATGGTTGGATGATGAAACCGTCCAATTTCAATGCCTCGAAGAAATATCCCGTCGTCTTGTACCAGTATTCAGGTCCGGGTTCACAGTCCGTACGCAATGCCTGGAATGTAGGTTTTGTAGGCGGCGGTTTGTACGAGAGTTATCTATGTGAACTCGGTTTCATCGTAGTGTGCGTGGATGGCCGCGGCACCGGAGGCCGTGGAGCGGATTTTGAAAAATGTATCTACCAGCATCTTGGACTGTATGAGGCTCGTGACCAGGTCGAAACGGCACTGTATCTTGGAGGCCTTCCCTACATTGACAAAGAGAACATCGCTATTTGGGGATGGAGTTATGGCGGTTTCAACACGCTGATGAGCATGAGCGAAGGACGCCCCGTGTTCAAGGCCGGCGTAGCCGTTGCACCACCTACCGATTTCCGTTTCTACGATACCATTTATACGGAACGCTATATGCGTACTCCAGGGGAAAACCCTGAAGGATATGATTACAATGCCTTGAAGCGCGTCAATGAACTGCACGGAGCATTGCTTCTCTGCCACGGCATTGCCGATGACAATGTGCATTTCCAAAACACTACCGAATACAGCGAAGCACTGGTACAGGCGGACAAACAATTTGAAATGCAAATCTACACCAACCGCAACCACAGTATTTACGGAGGAAACACGCGTTTCCACCTCATGACAAGAATTACCAATTTCTTTGTAAAGAACCTAAAGCAATAGGCTTGGAAAAAACATTCCGCGGAGTTGGACTCATGCAAGGGTAGCGATGCACGCGCATCCTTACCAATGCATGAGTCCAAGTCGTATATCCTCAACATGGCATTGAACATTGTGTCATCAGATCCTTGTCAGTGGCGCTGATGATCGTCATCTAACAACCGCCCGACACCAATATCCTCGTGTTCAAGCAAAACCTACACATAGACCAATCCATTATAACAGTAAGACAAGGTCAAGCACATTTTTAGATAGTATTTGTAAACAACGGTCAAGTTTCCTCATGTTGAAAGCGATGAAATCCAACACTTTCCCCGAGTCTTAGAAAATTTGCAGACAAAAAATCATAATGATGAAAAAAATGGGCAAATCTGAAACAATATCTCTAAATTATCATTACCTTTGCCTTTGAGGTTGAATATTATCCGTATGCCGTCTGACCTAAGGAACAATCACACGCCGAAAACACAAAAGGTGCTTGGCGACACATGGATAACCATACATCTCGTCCATAACATCTCAAAACTAAGAAAATGACATCGAGAACCATTACTTTACTCGCCCTTGCGGCTGCCACCTGTACACTACAGGCACAAGTTGTGATAAATGTAGATGCCCAACAACAAGGCGCTGAAATCAGCCCGACACACTATGGCATCTTCTTTGAAGATATCAACCATGCCGCAGATGGTGGGCTTTACGCGGAACTTATCCGAAACCGTTCGTTCGAGGACGACACCATGCCATCCAACAATCGGCGTAACAACCAAGAAAATGGGAAGGACCACATTAGCAGCTGGTATGCCGTAGGCAATGCCCGGCTCACACTCATACAGCACAACCTTCTTAACAATGCACAGCGGAATGCTCTCAACGTGCAGTTCTCCGCTCCGGGCGATGGTGTAAAAAACGAAGGATTTTGGGGTATGAACGTAGTGGCCGGACGAAAATACAAACTCTCCTTCTTCGCAAAAAGCGACCAAGGCTACAAGGGTATCCTCAAGGCTCAGTTCATTGATACGCAAGGCAAGATACTTGGCAGTTCAAATATCAAAGTAAAAGCCATAGGCAAGTGGACTAAATACACTGCTACCATCAACGCCACAGGCAACGACCCCAAAGCACAATTCGCACTCGTAACCGACAAAGCCGGCAGTCTGCAGTTCGATGTTGTCAGTCTCTTCCCTCCCACTTTCAAAAACCGCCCGAACGGAATGCGTCCGGACTTGGCCCAGATGCTTGCTGACATGCATCCACGTTTCATGCGTTTCCCGGGTGGCTGCTTTGTGGAAGGAAAGGACAGCCCGGACAATGCTTTCCGATGGAAACGCACCATCGGTCCCATAGAAGAACGCGAAGGACACCCGAACCTCATTTGGGGATACCGAACCACGGACGGCATTGGTTTCCACGAGTACCTCCAACTCAGCGAAGACATTGGCGCGTCACCACTCTACGTCGTCAATGTCGGGATATGGCACGGTGGATTTGATCCACACGACAAGATTGACAACTGGATTCAGGAATGCCTGGATGCCTTGGAATATGCCAATGGGGATGTAACGACAACTTACGGGAAACTGCGCGCCAAAAATGGCCATCCAAAACCTTTCGGCTTGGAATACATAGAGATTGGAAATGAGAACTACAACGTAAACGTGGCCGACAATTCCGACATGTCCGACCATTACCCTGAACGCTACATCCAGTTCTACAACGCCATCAAGGCCAGGTACCCCAATGTAAAGTGCATTGGCAACGTAGAGGCATGGGGTACCGACAATCCGAGCTGGCGCAACAACCATCCCGTTGAAATAGTCGATGAACATTATTACCGTAATCCAAAATGGTTTGCAGAAAGATTCCACAGATACGACAGCTACCCCCGCGACAGCTACAAGGTATATGTGGGAGAGTATGCCGTAACGAGCCAATGCGGAGAAATAGGAAACCTCAACGCCGCCCTCGGCGAAGCGGTATATATGATGGGAATGGAAAACAACTCCGATGTGGTCATCATGAATTCCTACGCTCCAATTTTCGTCAACGAAAACGACACCCGTTGGAAACCTGACATGATCAGATTCAATTCTCACCAATGTATGGGCACACCCTCATATTATGTGCAGAAACTCTTTCCGAACAACATCGGCACGCGCGTCCTCAAGACAGATTGCACATGGAAACTTACCCAACAAAACGCTTCCAACCAAGAGGAAAACTTCCAAGTCGGCCTGGGCTCATGGAACACTGCCGTACATTATCGCAACCCGAAACTCATCGTTGATGGCAAGGAAACACCCCTCGGTGATTTCAACAATTGGAATGTGCAAAGCGGAACGTGGAAAATGGAAAATGAACATTACGTCCAGCGTTCAAGTCAGGAACCTGCCATCAGCCTGTGTCCACAGCAAATTCATGCAAAAAAATATTCTTTCAAGGTACAAGCCATGAAGGAATCCGGCAACGAAGGTTTCCTAATGCTGGTGGGATATGCCGGAAAGAACCGCTACCAATGGTACAATGTGGCAGGCTGGAACAACAAGCACAATGGCGTAGAACAAGAGACCTCGGAAGGAGGAAAGATTCGGATTACAGACCAAAAACCTTTCCATGTGGAAACCAATCGTTGGTACGACCTACAGGTGGATGTGGATGGCGACAGCCTGCATTGCTACATTGACAACCAACTCGACTTTGTTTGCAAACAGAAGAAAGTCGGCATGATGGAAGGCGTATTTGCCACCACAACCATTGACGAAACGAAAAAAATCATGTACGTCAAGGTGGTCAATGTAGGAAAAGGAAACGCTCCCGGTATACTAAACCTG
>DCGD01000129.1:0-1271 GCA_002315195.1 Prevotellaceae bacterium UBA1787
ATGGTGAATTGCAGGCTGATGCCGCCCTTGTTCGTGAAGTGGGCAACCTGAAAGCACCGGGATCGAGGGTGGCAGGCAAAGCCAATGTGTTGATTGCACCAAGTTTGGAAGTGGGTAACATTGCCTACAAGTTGGTGCAGCGCATCGGACATTCCCAGGCGATAGGTCCTATTCTCCAGGGTATCGCACGCCCCGTCAATGACCTAAGTCGTGGTTGTTCGGTGGATGACATTTATAAGATGGTCGCAGTTACCGCAAACCAGGCAATTTCATTGAAAAACAAGGAACAATTCAAATAATTAATTCAATTATAATTAATAAGATGAAAGTATTGGTATTGAATTGCGGAAGTAGTTCCATCAAGTATAAATTGTATGAGATGGCAACGAAAACGGTGATGGCTGCCGGTGGGGTAGAGAAAGTGGGTCTTTCAGGCGCATTCCTTAAGACAAAATTGCCGGTGGAAGAAAAAATATTTGGTGACATTCCGACACACGATGAGGGATTGCAAATGATTTTCAACAGTTTGGTTGATCCGGAAAAGGGTGTATTGTCATCCTTGGACGAAATTGACGCCGTGGGTCACCGCATGGTGCATGGCGGTGAGCAATTCAATCAGAGCGTGCTTTTGAATGAGGATGTTTTGACGGCTTTTGAAGCATGTGCGGAATTGGCCCCATTGCACAACCCCGCCAATCTGAAAGGCGTGAAGGCGGTGAGCGAATTGATGCCGCAACTGCCGCAGGTGGGCGTGTTTGATACGGCGTTCCACCAAACGATGCCTGACAATGCCTATATGTATGCGCTTCCTTACGAGATGTATTCCAAGTATCACATTCGCCGCTATGGGTTCCACGGAACCAGCCATCGTTACGTCTCCCAGCGCGTCTGTGAGTTTTTGGGCTGCGATATCCGCGACAAGAAAATCATTACTTGTCACATCGGAAACGGTGCAAGTGTCGCTGCCATCCAAGGCGGAAAGTGCGTGGATACTTCAATGGGCCTGACGCCATTGGAAGGCTTGATGATGGGAACGCGTTGCGGAGATATTGACGCGGGGGCTGTGGTCTATCTACAGAAAAAACTTGGCTTGGATGCGGAAGGCGTATCTAATTTGCTGAACAAGGAAAGCGGAGTTGCCGGCGTATTCGGAAAGTCCGATATGCGTGAATTGGAAGCAGCCGTTTTGGCTGACGACCCAGTTGGCGTCAAAACCTTGAACATGTACAACTATCGCATCAAAAAATACATTGGAGCCTATACGGCGGCCA
>DCGD01000129.1:1296-2404 GCA_002315195.1 Prevotellaceae bacterium UBA1787
GAGTAGGCGAAAACCAGTTTGGTGTTCGTTCCGGCGTTTGTGAGAACATGGAGTATTTGGGCATTCAACTTGATTTGGCAAAGAACGATTCAGTTCGCGGTGAAGAAGCCATAATTTCCACGCCGGATTCCAAGGTTACGGTATGCCTCATTCCAACTGACGAGGAATTGATGATTGCCACGGACACCATGAACATTGTATTGAACAAGGCTTGAAAATATGACTTGAAGAAATCGTGATATTCAAATTGGTTCCAATTGCCCACATTTTTTGGTTTCTGCAATGGTATTCACGACGAACTCTCTCCAACATAGGAATAACTGCTGTTTCAACAAAACAGCAGTTATATGTTTGAACCAATATAATGTCTTAGGTTTGTATGAATTTTTTTGACATATTGATTTTTTTTAGAAAAAACGAAAAAAAATTGTTAAAAACAAAAAAATATTCATAGAAACATTTAATTTTGCATCTAAATGCCATTCCGTGACATTCTTGTATCGTTTTTTGAATTATATAAAATTAAATAATTAAAGTATGAGAACATCGTTACGTTTCCTGTTAGGATGTGCGTCGGCTTTATTCGTATTGTCAATCAGCTTGACCATGAGCGGCTGCAAGGATGATGTGGATGAGTCTAACATCTATACGTTTAAAGGAAAAACCCTCTTCCAGTATGTGAATGAGGATGAAAATTACACAAAGTTCGCTTATATCTTGACAAAGGTGAAATTGAGCGAAAAGTCAAAATCCTCATTTGCCGAATTGCTTTCCTCACGCGGCAACTACACTTGTTTTGCACCGACGAACGACGCCGTTCAGCAATACTTGGACTCTGTCAACAACACCAAGGGTTATGATTACACCATGATTAGCGACTCTCTTGCCAACTACATCGTGCGCAACAGTATCATTGACTGCGGAGACAACAAGGCTTATCTTTCCACGGAATTTCAGGTTGGAGCTCTCGACAGAACCAACATGGAAGACCGTTACATCACGATTGATTTTTCACAGGACTCTGTAACGAAGGTTTTACAAACGACCGTAAACGAAAAATCCAAAATCGTTCAGCGCGACATTGAGGTTTCCAATGGTATCATACATG
>DCGD01000129.1:2526-2673 GCA_002315195.1 Prevotellaceae bacterium UBA1787
TGATGGAATACAAGGACATGGATTATGAGTTGAATCATCCTGACGGATGTCCAAACATCAGTGGTGTATTCCAGGCATATCCTGAACATCGTTATCTTGGATATACGGCTTTTGTCGAGTTGGACTCCATCTACTACATGCCGGTTG
>DCGD01000040.1:0-6084 GCA_002315195.1 Prevotellaceae bacterium UBA1787
CAGATCCTATTGCAGATTATCTGACTCGTCTCAGGAACGCTATCAAAGCTGGCCACCGTGTGGTGGAAATTCCTGCGTCGAATTTGAAGAAATCAATCACTAAGATTCTCTTCGAAAAAGGGTACATCCTTAGCTACAAGTTTGTAGAAGATGGTCCTCAAGGTACTATTAAAATTGCCTTGAAATATGATGCAGTTAACAAGGTTAACGCTATCAAAAAATTAACTCGTGTTTCTACACCAGGTTTGCGTCAATACGTAGGCTATCGTGAGATGCCTCGCGTTCTCAATGGCTTGGGTATCGCTATCCTTTCTACTTCGAAAGGGGTGATGACCAATAAAGAGGCGCTCGATCAAAAGTTAGGTGGAGAAGTAATTTGTTACGTTTATTAATTTAAGGAGGAATTTGTATGTCAAGAATTGGTAAATTGCCTATCAATATTCCTGCAGGCGTAACGGTTACTGTCAATAATAATGAAGTGATCGTAAAGGGTCCTAAAGGAGAACTCAAGCAAACAATCGATCCCCTGATTTCTGTCAGTGTCGAAGGTCAAGTTTGCCTGGTAACTCGTCCTAACGATGAGAAAGAAGCTCGTGCTAAACATGGTCTATATCGCGCGTTGATCCACAATATGGTGGTAGGCGTTTCAGAAGGCTATAAGAAAACTCTTGAATTGGTCGGTGTCGGTTATCGTGTTGAAAATCAAGGTCAAATCCTTCAATTCGCACTTGGTTTTAGCCACCCAATCTATTTGGGCCTTCCTAACGAAATCAAGGTAGAGACTAAATCAGAGCGTAACCAAAACCCAATTATTATTTTGGAATCTGCTGACAAGCAACTGCTTGGACAAGTTTGCGCAAAGATTCGCTCATTCCGCAAACCAGAACCATACAAGGGTAAGGGTATTAAGTTCGAAGGTGAAGTACTTCGTCGTAAGGCTGGTAAATCAGCTGGTAAGTAATTCTTAAAATATGTTAGATTATGATTCAGAAAATTCAAAGAAGATTAAAGATTAAACAGCATATCCGCACTATCGTGAAGGGTACTGCTGAGCGTCCTCGTCTGACTGTTTTTAGAAGCAATTGCCAGATTTACGCACAGGTTATCGATGATGTTAAAGGCGTAACTATCGCTGCTGCGTCTTCCCTAAGTATTAAAGATAAAATGACCAAAACAGAAAAGGCTCAAAAGGTTGGAACTATGGTAGCTGAAAATGCTATCAAGGCAGGCATCCAAGAAGTAGTCTTCGATCGTAATGGTTATTTGTATCATGGTAGAGTTAAACAATTGGCTGACGCAGCTCGCGAAGCCGGTCTTAAATTTTAATCGCAAATGGCAACAAATATGAATCGCGTTAAATCAACAAACGATCTCGCTCTTCAAGAGCGTTTGGTAGCTGTAAATCGTACAACGAAAGTTACCAAGGGTGGACGTACTTTCACATTCGCAGCCATTGTAGTGGTTGGTGACGGAAATGGTGTCATTGGTTGGGGCCTTGGTAAGGCAGGCGAAGTTACCGCAGCTATTGCTAAAGGTACTGAGTCCGCTAAGAAAAACCTTATCAAGGTGCCAGTGCTCAAAGGTACTATTCCGCATGAGCAAAGCGCTAAGTTCGGTGGAGCACAGGTTTATTTGCAACCAGCTACCCATGGTACTGGAGTCAAGGCCGGTGGCGCCATGCGTGCTGTGCTTGAGTCTGTGGGCGTTACTGACGTGCTCGCAAAAGCAAAAGGAAGCAGCAACCCTCACAACTTGGTTAAGGCAACCATCTTGGCGTTATCAGAAATGCGTGACGCTAATATGGTAGCTCAAAATCGTGGTGTAAGTTTGAAAACTGTATTCAACGGATAATGTTCAACATAATTACAAAAGGTAACTATTATGGCTAAGATTAAAATACAACAAGTTCGTAGCATTATCAAATGCCCGAAAGTACAAAAGCTTACAATGGAAGCTCTTGGACTCCACAAAATGAATGCCATTGTTGAACATGAAGCTACTCCGGCTATTCTCGGGATGGTAGAAAAAGTGAAACATTTGGTAAAAGTAATTGACTAATTAAAACAACGCTTATTATGGAACTAAATAATTTAACTCCAGCCGCTGGTTCAGTAAAAACAGCTAAACGTATTGGTCGTGGTGCTGGTTCTGGACTTGGTGGAACTTCTACTCGTGGTCATAAGGGCGCAAAATCACGCTCTGGCTATTCCAAGAAAATTGGTTTCGAAGGTGGTCAAATGCCTATTCAGCGTCGTCTGCCTAAATTCGGTTTCAAAAATGTAAATCGTGTTGAGTACAAGGCTGTTAACCTCGCAACTTTGCAAACTCTTGCTGAGAGCAAGAAACTTGAAAAAGTGGGTATGGCTGAACTCATTGCCGCTGGTTTCGCCAGCAAATCCATGCTCGTCAAAATTTTGGGTAACGGAACTCTCACTGCAAAATTGGTAGTAGAAGCTCACGCTTTCAGCAAGTCTGCTGAAGCTGCTATCGTAGCTGCCGGTGGTTCGATTGTGAAACTATAAAAACCTATCAGCCTAAGGGCAGGATGGTAAACACCCTGCCCAACAGACTGTTAAAACAAGTTTTTTATGAAATTTATTGAAACATGTAAAAATATTTGGAAGATCGAAGATCTGCGTGGACGTCTGCTAACAACACTCTTGTTTGTATTGATTTACCGCTTTGGATCGTTCGTCGTACTTCCAGGTATTAATCCTGATGCTCTCTCTGCTTTGCACGACCAAACACGTGGTGGCTTGATGGCATTGTTGGATATGTTTTCCGGTGGTGCGTTCTCTAATGCTTCTATCTTTGCATTGGGTATTATGCCGTACATCTCTGCAAGCATCGTAATTCAGTTGCTTACAATCGCTGTACCATATTTCCAGAAAATGCAACGTGAAGGCGAAAGCGGACGACAGAAAATGAACCAGATTACACGCTACCTTACAGTGCTTATCCTGCTCTTTCAAGGACCAAGTTATTTGGTTAACTTGTCAGTGCAAATGGCACAAGCAGGTCAACCTCTAGCCATTGGTTTGAATTGGTTTACGATTTCTTCTACCATTCTTCTCTGTGCGGGCTCTATGTTCGTTATGTGGCTGGGTGAACGTATTACAGATAAAGGTATTGGGAATGGTATCTCATTTATCATCTTGATTGGTATTATTGCTCGCTTCCCTGGAGCTATCATCAAAGAGTTTACTTCACGCCTTGGCGATGCAGGTGGCGGCTTGGTGATGTTCCTATTGGAGATTGTCATGCTTGTTGTGGTATTGGCTATAGCTATTTTACTCGTTCAGGGAACGCGTAAAATTCCAGTACAATATGCAAAACGCATGATTGGTAATAAGCAATATGGTGGTGTGCGCCAGTTTATCCCGCTAAAAGTAAATGCGGCTAATGTGATGCCTATCATTTTTGCACAGGCTTTGATGTTCATCCCAATTAGCATCGTAGGCTTCTCTAGCGCTAATGCAGGGGCTTTCACGCAGGCATTTATGGATAATACCGGCTTCTGGTATAATTTTGTATTTTTCGTACTGATCGTATTATTTACCTATTTCTATACCGCTATTATTATCAACCCAACCCAAATGGCTGAGGACTTGAAACGTAACAACGGTTTTATTCCAGGTGTTAAGCCAGGTAAGAAAACGGCTGAATATATAGATACGATTATGTCGCGTATCACCCTCCCAGGTTCCATCTTCTTGGCAATCGTGGCTGTTTTGCCAGCATTCGCCAGAATATTTGGAATCAGCAGTGAGTTCGCTCAGTTCTTTGGTGGAACCAGTTTGCTCATTATGGTTGGTGTGATTTTGGATACCTTGCAGCAAATTGAGTCGCATTTGCTTATGCGCCACTATGACGGATTCTTTGAGTCGGGAATGAGAATCAAAGGCCGTTCGGGCGCTGCTATGGCTTACTAAAAAGAAAAGGTAAATTTGCTACGATGATTTTCCTTAAAACGGACGAAGAAATATCCCTCCTAAGGGAAAGCAATAAAATCCTGGGCATGGCTTTAGCTGAAGTTGCTAAAGCTATTGCTCCGGGGGTTACTACCGCTCAGCTTGATAAAATAGCTTATGAGTTCATTATGGACCATAATGCCAGACCATCATGCTTGGGCTATGAAGGGTATCCGGCCACTTTGTGCACCTCGGTGAATGAACAGGTCGTACATGGTATACCTTCTGATAAAGTAGTTCTTCGTGAGGGAGATATCATTTCAGTAGATTCGTGTGTCGAAAAAAACGGATTCCATGCCGACTCTGCTTATACTTTTCCTGTGGGAGAGGTGAGCCCAGATGTTATGAATCTGTTGCGCACAACGAAGCAATCTCTTTACAAAGGTATTGAGCAGGCTGTGTCTGGACGTCGCTTAGGTGACCTGGGCTATGCTCTTCAAACTCATGTGGAGGGAGCTGGTTTCAATGTAATCCGAGACTTTGTTGGACACGGCATCGGACGAAATATGCACGAAGACCCAGAAGTTTGCAACTATGGTCGACGGGGCAACGGAATAGTACTTAAAAGTGGTATGGTGCTGGCAATTGAACCTATGACATGTATGGGACAAAAAGATGTTCTTATCGCCAACGATGGCTGGACCGCTCGTACATGCGACCGTAAATGGGCTGCTCACTATGAATTGTCTGTTTGCGTGCGACCTGGCCAAGCTGATATATTATCCACTTTTGACTATATCCAAAAAGTACTAGGTGACAAATTTATCTAATCTACTTTATACAACAAACAAACTATGGCAAAGCAAGACTCAATCGAAGTTGATGGAACCATTACGGAAGCCCTTTCCAATGCCATGTTCCATGTAGAACTTGAAAATGGTCATGTGATTACGGCACACATTTCGGGTAAAATGCGTATGCACTATATCCGTATACTTCCTGGCGATAAAGTCAAGGTTGAAATGTCTCCGTATGATTTGACAAAAGGACGTATATCGTTCCGCTATAAATAACATAACAAAAATATATGCTATCATGAAAGTTAGAGCATCTATTAAGAAGCGTAATGCAGATTGCAAAATTGTGCGTCGCAAAGGCCACTTGTATGTAATCAACAAGAAAGACCCTAAGATGAAACAACGTCAGGGCTAAAAACAAGTAATCAATTAAATTAATAATTTAAACATTTAAACAATGGCAATAAGAATTGTTGGTGTAGATTTACCTCAAAACAAGCGGGGTGAAATCGCGTTGACCTATATTTTTGGAATAGGTCGCAGCAGCGCTGGAAAGATATTGGATGAGGCCGGTATCAATCGCGACATTAAAGTAAAGGATTGGACAGATGATCAAACAGCTAAGATTCGTGAAGCTATTGCTAGTGGATTTAAGGTGGAAGGTGATCTCCGTTCCGAAATTCAGATGAACATCAAGCGTCTGATGGATATAGGTTGTTATCGTGGTGTTCGCCATCGCGCAGGTTTACCTGTACGTGGTCAGAGTACTAAGAATAATGCCCGTACTCGCAAGGGAAAGAAGAAGACTGTTGCTAACAAGAAAAAGGCTACCAAATAATAATTGAAATATGGCAAAGAAAACAGTTGCAGCAAAGAAAAGAGTAGTTAAAGTAGACGCTAATGGACAGTTGCATGTTCATAGTTCTTTTAACAACGTTATTGTATCTTTGACAAATGGCGAAGGTCAGGTTATTTCATGGTCTTCAGCCGGCAAGATGGGTTTCCGCGGTTCCAAGAAGAACACACCGTATGCAGCTCAGATGGCCGCTCAGGATTGTGCTAAAATTGCCTATGATTTAGGTTTGCGCAAGGTGAAGGCTTACGTAAAAGGTCCGGGCAATGGACGTGAATCTGCTATCCGTGCCATCCATGGTGCAGGTATCGAGGTTGTCGAAATCGTCGATGTTACACCATTACCTCATAATGGTTGTCGTCCACCGAAGAGAAGAAGAGTATAATATTGTTTGTTGAATTGCAAAATTATTAAGTAATGGCTAAATACACAGGACCCAAAACACGTATTTCCCGTAAGTTTGGTGAGCCAATCTACGGACCAGACAAGGTTTTAAGCAAAAGAAATTTTCCTCCTGGTCAGC
>DCGD01000040.1:6134-16444 GCA_002315195.1 Prevotellaceae bacterium UBA1787
CAGAAAAGCAGAAGGCAAAATATACCTATGGCGTGTTGGAACGTCAGTTCAGAAATATGTTTGAGAAGGCTTCTCGTGCAGGAGGCGTAACGGGTGAAGTTTTGATGCAATACTTGGAGGCTCGTTTGGACAACTTGGTATATCGTTTGGGAATTGCGCCTACGAGAGCGGCAGCTCGCCAGTTGGTAAATCACAAGCATATCGTTGTAGATGGAGAGGTGGTTAATATCCCTTCCTATTCTGTAAAACCTGGTCAAATTATCGGCGTACGTGAGAAGTCAAAGTCGTTGGAAGTCATCTCTGATGCTTTGGCTGGATTCAATCACAGTAAGTATCCTTGGATTGAATGGGATGAAAATCTCAAGAGCGGAAAGTTTTTGCATCTGCCCGAACGTGCAGATATTCCAGAAAACATCAAGGAACAGTTGATAGTTGAATTGTACTCTAAATAAAAATTAATTAATGGCGATATTAGCATTTCAAAAACCCGACAAAGTTGTAATGTTGGAAGAAACCCCAATGTACGGGAAATTCGAATTCCGTCCATTGGAACCTGGTTTTGGAACAACGATAGGAAACGCATTGCGTCGTATCCTGTTATCCTCTTTGGAAGGCTTTGCAATCAACACCATTCGTATCAGTGGTGTTGAGCATGAGTTTTCCACTGTCCCAGGTGTGCGTGAGGATGTAACCAATATTATTCTGAACTTGAAGCAAGTACGTTTCAGACAGACGGTCAACGAATTTGAATCAGAAAAGGTTAGTATCACCGTCGAAAATTCTACAGATTTTAAAGCCGGTGATTTAGGTAAAGCCCTGACCGGATTTGAAGTGTTAAATCCAGATTTGGTAATATGCAATATTGATCCAAGTGCTACAATGCAGATTGAAATCACCATCAACAAGGGAAGAGGTTATGTTTCTTCAGAGGAAAACAGACCTTACTGCACGGTAGAAAACATGTTGCCAATAGATTCCATTTACACCCCTATCCGTGATGTAAAATATGCTGTGGATAATTATCGTGTAGAGCAGAAAACCGATTACGAACAATTAACTCTTGAGATTACTACGGATGGCTCCATAAGTCCAAAAGATGCATTAAAGGAGGCTGCCAAGATTCTCATCTATCATTTCGTTTTGTTTTCGGAAGAAAAGATTACGCTTGAAAATTCCGATGACGAAATTACCAATGAGTTTGATGAGGAAACGCTCCGTATGCGTCAGTTGCTGAAAACTAAATTGGTAGATATGAATTTGTCCGTTCGCGCGTTGAATTGTCTCAAGGTTGCCAATGTTGAAACTCTCGGCGACTTGGTTCAGTACAACAAGAATGATCTTCTTAAGTTCCGTAACTTCGGCAAGAAATCTCTTTCTGAGCTTGATGCTTTGTTAGATAATTTGAATCTGTCTTTCGGGCTCGATATCTCCAAGTATAAATACGAATGAAATTGAATAAATCATGAGACATAACAAGAAATTTAATCACTTGAGCCGCACCGCTTCCCACAGAGCGTCCATGTTGGCCAACATGACTTGTTCCCTTATCAAATATAAGAGGATTACGACCACTGTTGCCAAGGCTAAGGCATTGAGAAAGTATGTTGAACCACTTATAACAAAGTGCAAGGAAGACACTACCAACTCTCGTCGAGTTATATTCAGCTATCTGCAAGACAAGGAAGCTGTAAAAGAACTGTTCAAAGAGGTGTCTGTAAAGGTTGCAGATCGTCCGGGAGGATATACTCGCATCATCAAATTGGGTATCCGCAAGGATGACGCCGCACCTATCTGCTTTATCGAATTTGTTGACTTTGATGAGAACATGGCAAAGGCTGCCAAGAAGACCCGCCGTACCCGTCGTTCTCGTCGCTCATCAGCAAATGCGGCTACTGAAACTACCGTCGAAGGAACAGAAGAAGTTGCAGCTGAATAAGTTTAAGAGTAGAGAATAGTTTCTCATTCATCTTAAAGAACGTCAAGTTTTCGGCTTGACGTTCTTGTTTTTTATGTGATTTCTTGGCCGAAAGATTCCAGCTACCCCTACCAGTTTATGTCACTGAGACACATTTTTGATTATTCAGTCGTAATATTAACCAATTTATGAGTCTTCTTGAATAAGTCAAATTTTTAGAATTGTAAAATATTGACTATCAATGCTCATTTTTCATAATAAACTTTTTATAGTGGACTCATGTATGCATGGCTCACTTACGCTGGGAAAGACAAAAGCGACAAAATACTGACTGTCGCTATAGGCATGAAAAATGACGCTGCAATTAATGGTAATAAACAATCGTTTACAATGGTAGATAATCAGAATTAAAATTTGCCAACCTTTCCCAAAATTTTTTCCAAAGAAACAAGGATGCAACAACGCCTTGTCTCTTTTGTTGGTATGAAGCAATCCAACCACCTCACTTCCCGTTCAGGGAGGTCAGGACAGACCGTTCCATATAGGCAACAATATGTTGATGCCATCTTGCAAAAAATTACGGTTTCCTTAAATCCGCGGTCAGTTTATTTGCCCGATTCAAAAAACAGGTACTTACATTTTCGGTTCATCCGATCTCTTGAGGTGCAATGAATGTGATAAACCTCACAACCTCCCCGGGGAGGTTGTGGGAAATGTGCGCTCTGAAAGAGCAAAAGTAAAAATTAGAGAGTTGTTTCATTCCATGGATACAATCACACTTGAAGAACCTTGAAGTTGAGAAAATGAATGAAGGTGACACTCCAACATTAAATCCAAAACAACATTCAGAAACCATACTTGGTAAGACAATACAGAAGTCTATCGTGTCGTCCATCGTATGACGGCGCAACCTTAGCATCAAATTCAGCCAAGACTGAATTCCTGTCCGAACTTTCAAGATTCCAGCAACTCCTTTAATGAAACGAACTTGTATCCTCGTGACCGAAGCGACTCAATGATTTTTGGAAGATATTTGTAAAATTTATCCGTCCTTGCATCCGAGGTTCCAAAGTGCAACAAGAGCAAGTGCCCGTTTAGACCGTTTGGCAGGTTTTTGTCGGCGTTCATGAGATTGTTGAACAAGCGTTCGCTGCTGTAGTAACTTTTCATGTCCGGTGTGGTGTAGTCACCATTGCTTGCCGTGCCTGGTGTGTAGTTGATGACTTGCAAACCCAACTGATTGGACCATGATGAAATGATTGCGTTGTAATGTTCGTATGGAGGTATGAAATATGGTGCGTCTTCTTTTTTGATGCCGAATTTTGCGAGCAGTTCGTAGCTTTTCTTCATGTCTTTCTCGAATTCTTCCTGTTTTACAAGCATGGTGTCTCTTCTGTCCCAAGGATAATAGAGCAGGTGTCCGTAAGAGTGGCTGCCGACGTAGTGTCCATCGTTGATGAGACGTTTGACAGTTTCGGGATACATTTCAAAAAATTGTCCTGTAAAGAAAAAGGCACCTTTTATTTTGTATCGTTTGAGGGTTGGAATAATAACATCGGCACCGTCTGCCTTGTCTGCCGCGGTAAATACCAGGCAGATTTTCTTTTCTTCCGGATTACCTCTGTAAATACCTCCCTCTCGATATACGTTGTGGTCGGGCTTTCCTTTCATTTGAATGCGTCCTTCTTCCTCGTAGGTGGAAAGTGGAAATGTCAAAGACGCGGTTCCGTCCATTGTCGGTTCGTTGGTAGAGTAGTCATGCGTGTTGTCGTGGTAAACCATGATGTCGGGTTGGAACAAATCATAGTTGTTGTAAAGGCCTTTGGCGTCGGGAACAAGACTTACGCCCCACAAACTTTTGAAAATAGAGGTATAAACAGGTCCATCGACCAGTCCTCCCGTCGTGTTTCCAAGACCTAACCGTATGGCGCTTTGGTGTGGTTGGCGAGGGTAATTTCCACCTATGGGCAGTTCAATAATCATGCTTGCTCCCCAAGGGTTGCAGCCGAGCAGCCAGTCGCGCAATGCGCCTTCCATTTCCTCATATTGCTTGTCTCCTGTCAGTTGACGGTAAAGGATGCATTGTGACAGCATTGCCGTTGTCAGGTTGTTGGAACACCAAATTGAGGGGATCCCGTAAAGGAATGGCGAATTTTGCGCACGTTCCCAAACGGCATGGATGCCTTTTTTGAGAAAGGAAACGAATTCTTTGCGCATATTCTTGTCTCCATGTTTTGCTACTTGATAATGACCTACATTAAAGAATGGGTACCATTGGTAGTGGCGGGCGGTATCTTTGCCCATCCATGGAGTGGTAGGTTCCTGGCGCCCATATTTGGTCGCTTCTTGAAGAAAATGGGTGTTGCCTGTTGTGCGATACAATTCAATGGCACCTAATTCCATGTCATCGACCCAGTTGGTTTCTTCATAGATATAAGGTGAGAGAATGGAAACGGTTTGGCAGCAACCTGGTTTTTCGACACCGACTTGGTAGGCATCCTCGGCCTTGGCTTCAATTTCTTTGGCGAATTCGGGGTAGAAAGGTTTCAGAATACGGGAACCCATGGCAAAATCGCTGGCGAATTTTCCCGCCGTGCTGGCCACGCCCTTTGTGTTGTTCATGAATTTGCCTCTCCGTTGTGGTTTGCCATCGCAGAAATACACGGGGCGCCCATTGTTTTTCCCCCATCCATAATTGGCTATGTCATCATGTGGCCGTCTCATGCCGACATGGTCGCGGTCGTCCGCCAGTTGGTTATAAAGTTCACCTTTTTCTGGATTCATTCGGTTGAGCCAGTCCATACCCCAATATATTTCATCGATGATGTCAGGTATTCCGTTGGAACCGGCGTGTCCGTTGGCTTTGTAGTTGTCGTGGAAAGCGTTGGGGTTCTGTTCGTAAGCCAACATCATTTGGTAAATGGCGTTGGCTGAGGTTGTTGTATATTGCAGGCAGTCACCTGCGTCGTGCCATCCGCCACGCACGTCGATATGCTGGCCGGACTTGGTGGGATGGTTGGTAATATATCCATCTTTTTGGTGACAACTGTCTCCGAAAAATGGATTGTAACCGCAACGTTGCTGACGCATGTAATTCAGGACAAAGTCGGCCGTTCCCTTGTATACTCTCCCGTTTATGGGAAAATTGGGAGATTGAATGTCACCGCATTGTATGAAATAGGTGCCAGGCTTTTCAAATTTGCTGAAGTTGAGTCGGTATGTCGCTTTCATCTGCCCCATTTTTCCGCAGCGCCTTATTTGTGTTTTTCCGAAATGAGCCGCCGTTTTCATGGTGAAAGCGTCTATTAGGTCAAACCCATTTACGTCGAGTTCGTCTTGAGTAATTAAGACGGCAACTTTGCTTGTTTGTGGGATATAACCTAATTGATTGATACGAATCCAACTGTCGGCATTGGTTGTCAAGACAATTGTCAGAAATAGGCAGAGGAGTGAAATTCTAAGTTTCATGGGTCATAATTGAAAGTTACTAATATCAAATGCAAATCTACAAAATTTCTTGCGAGTTGTATGGAAAGATTTCAATACATTTTCTTTTCATGTACGTTTTTTTATCAATTAATTTCTAACTTTGCAGATGTTGAGAAATAGAAGCGTATGTATAATTCAAATCATCTGAAATCATTTTTTTTATTGGCATTGTCATTTTTGTGCGTAGAGACTTATTCGCAGTTGCCGCTTGTTTCAGAAACCTTGGAGAATGTTGAAAATGAACCTATCCCGGTTCATCCAGTGCCCCATCCCCGCCAGTTGAAATGGATGCGGACGGAGTTTTATGCCTTTTATCATTATGGAATGGATACGTTCACTGGGCTTGAATGGGGAAATGGTGATGAAGATGAATCCAAATATGCCCCTCGGGAAAAACCGAACCCTTATCAATGGCTCAAGGCGGCCAAGTCCGCCGGCATGAAAGCGGGAATAGCCGTAGTGAAGCATCATGATGGTTTTTGCCTGTGGCCGACTTCTACAACCACGCATAGTATAGCCAATGAGAAAGTACCTGAAAATGGAAAGGTAAACATTGCGCTTGAATTTGCGAAGGCAGCGCGGAGATTGAAGATGAAATATGGTTTCTATGTCTCTCCGTGGGATCGCAATTCAGCCTTGTACGGAACAGACAAATATGTTACCGATGTTTTTCTGAAACAATGTTCGGAATTGGCGGCATACGGAAACGACCAGTACGAGATGTGGTTTGACGGAGCCAATGGGGGAACGGGATGGTATGGTGGTCAAAAAGGCAGGAAGAGTGTTGACCGGGCTTCCTACTATGATGTTCCCAACTCGCGCGACACGGTTCATGCCGTCAATAACGACTGCGTCATGTGGGGAGTCGGCGGAGAAGCGCGCTGGATTGGCAATGAGTCCGGTTGGGCGGGGGAAACAAACTGGTGTACGGACAATCGTGTCGAAGGACGAGACCAGCCTAATGCCGCGACTGGAACCGAAGATGGATGGATGTGGCTTCCGGGAGAAGCGGATTGGAAGGCTACCACGGGTGGCTGGTTTTATAAGGATACGGAAGAAGTGCAGTCCGCAGAACGGCTTTTCCAAGCATATCTTGAGACGGTGGGACGCAATTCGTCATTCATTCTCAATCTGCCTCCGGGAAAGACCGGATCGCTGCCCGAAGCGACGGTAAGACGAATGAAGGAATTGGGCGATATGTTAAAACTGCGTTTGGGAAAAGATTTGGCAAAAGGGGCCAAGGTGACGGCTTCCGAAGTCCGCGCACCTGGGAAAAAGCGTACATTCGCGACCGAAAACGTATTGGACAATTCATGTGATACCTATTGGGCGGCCCAAGACGGAACGAATGACTGTTGGCTTCAGCTTGAACTCCCTAAGGTGAAGACCATACATTATGTTCTCTTGCAAGAACATATTGCCTTGGGACAGAGGGTGAGAGCGTTTTCAATAGAAACATCCATGGATGGACGAAATTGGCAACCATTTGGCGGCAACATGCCAACCACCACCATTGGTTACAAACGTATCATTTCCCATAATGGTTCTACAAAAGAATATGGAGAGGGCGTAAAGGCCAAATATGTAAGAGTGAATGTTACGGACAGCAAAGCTTGCCCCACCATGGAAAGAATAGCACTATATTAATAAAGGAAAGCAATGAAAAGAATAGTACATATAATAGCAATGTTGTTTGTTCTGTCGCCATCGTTTGTGGTAGCTCAGGATTTCGTTATTACGTTTGAAGAAGGACGGAACGATTATGCGTCACTCGGAGTATATGATTTTTGGGAGGCCTCGCCGTTTAGGATGGGACAACTAAAGGGAAATTGTCAGGTCGTGAACAATCCTTACCTCAGGGATGGAGTTAACTCTTCTTCGCGCGTGTTGGGATTTCAGCGTTCCTTGTATGGTTCCAATTTGTTCGGGGCGCGTATAGACTTGAATGAAAACCAGCGTTTTGTGCTGACAAACCAGTTGCAGTACGTGCATGTGCTCCTGTACAAGCCCAAGGAAGGGCGCGTGATGCTGCTTGGCTTGGGAAAGCACAATACGAAAGAGTGGGAACATCAAAGCAAGGAAGTGGTTCAGTTTACGCAGTTGTCATCAAATGATGCCGTCGCGAACGAATGGTGCGATATGGTATTCGCGATTAAAGGTGCCGGCAACATTGATATTTATTCGTTGGTGGTGGTTGTGGATTGTGAATCCCCCCATACGCTCAAGGCACCTTTTGCCGCGTACATTGACAACATTGAACTAAATGAATCATCAGTTTCGCTTACGGAATCAATTGAAAACAACAAAGACCAAGGCCGGGGAAAAAACGAAGCAAAATTCATCACCGTCACCAATTCCCAAAGAAACGGTGATGTTGTATTGGCGGATGGGAAGAGGGTGGATAACCTTAAGCACCAAGCCGGACATCCGCTCAAGATAAAATCACTCCCCGCCAAGGGCTTCAAATGCGGTGGCATTCGTGTAACCCATGGATATTCACAGCGTAAAACGGTGATGTACGGTCCCGAACTTTTCGATGATGAAGGTCGGTTTACCATTCCCGGTGATGTTTTCGACAGTGACGTTGTGATTGAGGGGCTGATGGTTGAAATGGCGAAATAAATAATGAAAAATATGATTGTCATGAGAAGAAATGTTTTAGCGGCAATTTTCCTTTTATTGTTCGTGCTTGTTGTACGTGGTGAGGACAAAGTGTTCAAGGTGCTTGCCATTGGTAATAGTTTTTCAGTAGATGCCGTTGAGCAGAATTTGTATGAGTTGGCGGCAGCCCAGGGAAAGGATCTGATGATAGGCAATGCTTACATCGGCGGCTGCTCCATTAATGCGCATTTGCAATATTTGAAGACGGGAGCTCCTAATTATTCGTACCGAAAAGGTATAAATGGAAAATTTGAAGAATATGCGTCGCAGCGACTGGCGGATATCATCAAGAATGAAGATTGGGACTTGATTACCTTGCAGCAGTCAAGTCCTCAATCCGGGCAGTTGGATAAATACGTCAATATGAATGAACTGAAGGATGGTGTGAAAAGCATTGCAAAAAATCCTAATGTTCGTTTCGCTTTTCACATGACGTGGGCTTATCAACAAAATTCAACACACAGTGCTTTCGTTAATTACGAGAGTAATCAGAAGGTAATGTATCGTTCCATTTGCAAGGCCGTCAACAGTGCCACGCGAAATGCAGGCATCAAGGACATAATACCTTGTGGACGCGCCATCCAGATTGCGCGTGAGATGGTAGGTGACACTTTGACGCGCGATGGCTATCATCTTGCCTTGAAAATGGGTCGCTACGTCGCGGCTTGTACTTGGTGTGAATACCTTACGGGAAAGAGTGTCGAAGGCAACCCTTACCGTCCTTCGGGAATGTCGGAGGAGACGGCAAGAAAGGCTCAGGCGGCAGCCCATAAGGCGATGCGTCATCTCCGCAGGGCTTTGCGTCAGTGTGAAACGGAATGAGAACCATTTGATATATAATAATTTAACAATTAATAATATAAAGAAATGAAGAAAGCATCGTTTGTTTGCTTTTTGTTTGCAATCATCTTTTCCGGGTGTGAATCGTCCAACCAGTTGCAGGGCTTTTACATGGGCAGTATGTTGGGTGGAGTATTCGGTTCGAGCATTGGTGGGGTTGTAGGAGGCTTCAGGGGCAGTGATGCCGGCGCTGCCCTTGGAATGCTTATCGGAGGGGCTGCAGGGGTTGCGGCTACCGCTCCGAAACATGATTCTTCAGCGGAAATGCAATCACAGGTTGATGAAGTGGACGAGTATAACCGCCGTTCAACGAGTCGGAAAAGCACTGCTCAGGTGAATGTGCCGGAAGAATTTCGGTATTTGGAAATAGAAAACCTTCGTTTTGTGGATCGCGACAACAACCATTGCATCAATGCGGATGAAAGGTGCCAACTCACGTTCGAAATACATAATGTGGGAAATAATCCCGCCTATAATGTGGCTCCCATAATTACAATATCAGGAACAAAGCATATTCTCGTTTCGCCGACAGCCATAGTAAGCAGGATAGGAGCGGGGCGTTCCGTTCGCTATACGGCGGAAATTTACGGTAAGCCACGTCTTCGTAGAGGCACGGCCGATTTTGAAATCGGATTTGCCTATGGCAACAGCGGCATATATACAGTTCGGTCATTTCAGTTGCAAACGCAGGAATAATAATTGGATCCAAGTTCAAGAGGTGAAAAATCGGTTGCCATTCGGGTACATTTATCGCAGCGCTCCATCATGTAAAACATACGGACATTTCAATATGAGGTGTCCGTTTTTCAATAGGTAAATGGTTGTAGGTTGTCATTTGGTGTTGACGCTTTTTGGAGGTTTTCAAAGTTATTTCATCTCGAGTGGGAAATAATGAAAAATTGGATATTAAAACAGCCGAATGAGCAGTTGTCTTTGCGACAAAAGTGTTACTTTTGCAGGTTGGAATTGAGGGAGATATTTCTTCGTTTCCAATATCAAACTAAACATACATTATATGGACAAGAAGCTAAGAAAAGTGTTGGTTTTAGGCTCAGGAGCCTTGAAGATTGGTCAAGCCGGTGAGTTTGATTATTCTGGTTCGCAAGCGTTGAAGGCATTGCGTGAAGAGGGAATTCATTCTGTACTGGTGAATCCTAATATTGCTACCATTCAGACTTCTGAGGGCATTGCAGATGCTGTGTATTTTCAGCCTGTAACTCCTTACTTTGTAACGGAAATTATCAAGAAGGAACGTCCTGATGGAATATTGTTGGCTTTTGGCGGTCAGACGGCTCTGAATTGTGGTACGGAACTTTACCGTAACGGAACGCTTCAGGAATATGGTGTGAAAGTTTTGGGTACTTCGGTTGAAGCCATCATGGACACGGAAGACCGTGACCTCTTT
>DCGD01000040.1:16471-23323 GCA_002315195.1 Prevotellaceae bacterium UBA1787
GACCTCTTTGTGAAGAAATTGAAGGAAATTGATCTGAAGACGCCGCGCAGTCATGCCGTTGAGAATATGGCTGATGCTTTGGCTGCTGCTGAGTCTTTGCATTATCCCGTCATGATACGTTCCGCATACGCACTCGGTGGTTTGGGTTCAGGTATCTGTCCGGATGAAAAGGCATTCAGAAATCTTGCTGAAAGCGCATTTACATTCTCCAACCAAATTTTGGTGGAAGAGTCGCTGAAAGGTTGGAAAGAAATAGAATTTGAAGTTATCCGCGATGCAAATGATCGTTGTTTTACTGTGGCTTCCATGGAAAACTTTGACCCACTGGGTATCCATACAGGTGAAAGTATCGTTGTCGCGCCTACTTGTTCTCTCACTGGCGATCAAGTGAAATACCTTCAGGAAATCTCCATTTGCTGTGTTCGTCATTTGAACATCGTGGGAGAGTGCAACATTCAGTTTGCTTTCAATGCGGAAACCAACGATTACCGCATTATTGAGGTCAATGCCCGCTTGAGTCGCTCCTCGGCGTTGGCATCGAAGGCAACGGGTTATCCCTTGGCTTTTGTGGCCGCCAAGATTGCGCTGGGCTACACGCTTGACAAGATAGGCGAAATGGGCACGCCCAATTCCGCTTATGAGGCACCTCAACTGGATTACATGATATGCAAGATTCCGCGCTGGGACCTCACGAAATTTGTCGGAGTGAGCCGTCTTATCGGTTCTTCCATGAAGTCCGTCGGTGAAATCATGTCCATCGGACGTTCGTTCGAGGAAATGATACAAAAGGGCTTGCGTATGATAGGGCAGGGTATGCATGGCTTCGTTGGAAACAATCATGTCAAGTTTGACAATCTTGATGAAGAGTTGACGAATCCTACGGATTTGCGTATATTTGCCATTGCACAGGCATTGGAGGAAGGATACACGGTGGATCGAATTGAGGAGTTGACGAAAATTGACCGTTGGTTTCTTGTGAGATTGAAACACATTGTGGATTTGAAACGTGAGTTGCAGCAGTATGACAAGTTGGAGGATATTTCAGAGGAAAAACTCCGCGAGGTGAAGGCTGCGGGTTTCAGTGATTTCCAAATTGCGCGTTTTGTGCTTGACCCTGCCGGCAGCATGGAAAAGGCGAGCCTTGACATGAGGCGTTTCCGTAAGAAACATGGTGTACTTCCCATTGTCAAGCGCATCAATACGGTAGCAAGCGAACATCCCGAACTTACCAATTATCTTTACTTGACTTACGGTACGAACGGTGACCATGACGTGGAGTATTACCGCAATGAAAAATCCGTTGTCGTTCTCGGTTCAGGTGCGTATCGCATTGGTTCTTCGGTGGAGTTCGACTGGTGTTCGGTCAACGCCATCAATACGGCGCGCAAGTTGGGCTATAAGTCCATTATGATTAATTATAATCCCGAAACTGTTTCTACTGACTATGACATGTGCGACCGCTTGTATTTTGACGAACTGACGGAAGAGCGCGTCCTGGATGTCATAGATTTGGAACAGCCGAAAGGAACTATTGTCAGCGTGGGTGGACAGATACCGAACAATTTGGCAATGAAACTTTACCGGCAAGGCGTTCATGTGTTGGGAACTTCCCCTGTAGACATTGACCGTGCAGAGAACCGCGACAAGTTTTCAGCTATGCTCGACAAGTTGGGCATTGATCAGCCTGCTTGGCGCGCACTTACTTCATTCGATGACATCAAGGAGTTTGTCGAAGAGGTGGGCTATCCCGTCCTTGTACGTCCTTCCTACGTTCTTTCCGGCGCGGCCATGAATGTGTGCTATAATGAAGAAGAATTGCATCGTTTCCTTGAAATGGCTACCGAAGTGAGCAAGGACTATCCCGTTGTCGTTTCTCAGTTCATGCAGGAAACCAAGGAAATAGAATTCGACGCGGTGGCAGACAAGGGTGATGTGGTTGAATATGCCATTTCCGAACATGTGGAATATGCAGGTGTACATTCCGGCGACGCCACCATGGTGTTCCCGTGCCAGCACATCTATTTCTCTACCGTAAGACAAATCAAGAAGATTGCCCGCAAGATAGCGAAAGAACTCAATATTTCCGGTCCGTTCAACATTCAGTTCCTGGCAAAAAACAGACAGGTGCGCGTCATTGAGTGCAACTTGCGCGCTTCACGTTCTTTTCCGTTCGTCAGCAAGATATTGAAGCGCAATTTCATTGAAACGGCCACGAAGATTATGCTTGATGCCCCATACGAACGGCCGGACCGCAGCGAATTTGACATTGACCGTATTGGCGTCAAGGCATCTCAATTCTCATTTGCGCGCTTGCAGAATGCAGACCCGGTATTGGGCGTTGACATGTCTTCAACGGGTGAGGTTGGTTGTCTCGGCGATGACCTTAATGAGGCTTTGCTCAATGCACTTATTGCCACGGGCTACCGCATCCCGGAGAGATCCATTCTTATCAGTTCCGGGGGGGTCAAGAGTAAGGTTGATTTGCTTCAGCCTTGTCGCTTGATGGTAAAGAAAGGATTTGATATATATGCAACTCAGGGTACCGCACGCTTTCTTGAAGAAAATGGCGTGAAAGCAACAGCGGTGTCATGGCCTGATGAGGAAGGGGAGAACAACGTGCTGCAGATGATAGCGAACCATCGTTTCGACTTGGTTGTGAATGTTCCAAAGAATAATTCAAAGCGAGAATTGACGAATGGCTTTAGAATCCGCCGCGCTGCAATCGATCACAACACACCGTTGCTCACGAATGCGCGACTTGCCAAATCTTTCATTGAGGCATTCTGTTCATACAGTTTGAAAGACATTAAAGTCAAGAACTGGCAGGAGTACAATGCATAGATTGTGGTAATAGTGAAAAAGACAAAAGGGTGCGAAATTTGCGCCCTTTTCTTTTTTTGCGAGTAATTTGCGTCCCCCTATTTTACAACTGAATCTTTCGTCTTGGTTCGGTACGTCGGATTTCATAAAAATCGAATTTTTATCTTGGTTCCAGCATACAACGATTGATAATCAGCATACGTCTTTGAGAAAGAACATGTGGTGGTTGTTCTTGTCAAACATAAAGTGAAATACAAACTAAGAACTATGGGATTTGAATCCAGATGGTATCTCCATAGGATGTACCCATGCCGTTGGTGGCAAATGCTGCTACATAATATTTGGCAGTGTCAAGGCTGTCAACGGTTGCAGAAAAGTTAAAACCAATTTCCTTGGAATTGACCGAGAGTTTTTTGCCATTGTTTGTGCCATAGGCAAAACCGCACTTGGAAAGCGTGCTGTTGGGTGAAGCTGTAACGGCCCCGGTCATAGTGCAACTGTTACCATTCGCTATGGCGTTTACGGTCTTGACGGTAGGCGCGAAAGGCTGTTCTCCCGAGCGGTCTTCTCCTACGCAAGCCGCAAAGGCAAGCAGCAGGGTGGCAAAATAGGCTGATAGTCCAAATAATCTCATCTTTTCGTATTTTAGGGCAAAGGTAGATAAAAAATTGCTTTCGCGCTTTTTTTTAAGTCGAAAAGTCAAAGTGTCGAAAAGTCAAAGAGTTATTTCATGTCTTAACGATTTGCCTCATTGTTTGTGGAGTTTGTAAACCGTCGCTTTTGGTGTGTTTTATTGTCGTGATTGCAAGAAATGCGAGGTCTTGCTGCAAATTTCGTTGACTGCATCGTGGAATCCGGCAGTATTTATGGTGTGCTACAAGCAAACGTACGTTTGGCAAAGAACGCAAGATTTGTGTCAAACGTAAAGTTGGGTAGATGACGCTTGAAAGAGTCGAGTTTCACGAAACAAAATCACTGGAAAATTTTGTCATGAAACGAATATTTGACAAATTTGCGATTGATATTAAACAATAAGAATATGAAGAATGTTTTATTTTTTGTGATGCTCTTGTCAGTATTATTTGGTTGTACTCCTACCAAAAATTTCAATTGTGTTCTGCCTTTGCCGTCAGGGTTGGATGTAGAATCCTTAACAGACTGTACCGTTCCCGCCAGGTTCACAGTGGATGACTTTAATTGGATGGGAGGTAATCTGTCTCTTGTCGCATACAATGAGGACATCTATGACGCATTGCAATTAAACCAAATGGAGGTTGGTGATACTGTTTATTATGACGGTAGAAAAATAAAAGTAGAAACCATAGAAAATAAGGATGGAGTCATTACGGTGAATGGTGGACTTGACCAGGGTGGTTGTTGGTTTCAGGCATACGAAGGAGGAACATACAGAGCGTTTCAGTTTGATGACCATTCGCTATATTCAGAACTTGGAAAGGCCGTGCTGCCTCTTGCAGATAATTTCATGATAATTGATTGTGGTGAGAATTTTGACGACCCTTCAGATACTGTCAGAACGAACCAAAAATTGTATCTTGAACAGTTGAAAAACCATAAGTGCGAATTCAATGAATTGAATACCAAGGTGGTGGTTGAAAAAGGAGTGATAACGGAAATTGAACGTAGGTGGATACCATAAAGATAAATTGAAAAATGACATTCAAGGAACTTTCACAACAGCGTAGTTCGGTTCGTGATTATTGTGGCAGAACTGTTGAAGAAGAAAAACTGGAGTATGTGTTGGAGTGCGCCCGGTTGGCGCCTTCGGCAGTCAATTTCCAACCGTGGAAAGTATATGTGGTAGGAACAGACTCAACGCTGCGCCAGAAATTGCAGGAATGTTATCCCAGGGATTGGTTCAAGACCGCGCCCATGTATCTTGTGTGTACCATTCTTCACGGCGCATCTTGGAAAAGACCACATGATTGCAAAGATCATGGAGACATAGACATAGCCATTCTATCAGAGCATATCTGTCTTGCGGCGGCGGAGCAAGGACTTGGGACTTGCTGGGTGTGCAATTTTGATGCAGCAAGGTGTAAACAGATAATGAACCTTCAAGAAGACGAGGAGGCTGCTGTACTAATACCCATTGGATACGCTTCGGAACAGTATGTGCCTAAAGAGAAAAAACGCAAGAAATTGGAAGAAATTGTTGAAAGAGATGCCTAATGATGGGGGTGCTCGTAATGGAACTTTCTAATTCTACAAGTTTTGTGTTGTCAAGCGATGTATGAATTCCCTTGACTGGCTGTTGTTAGGGAGTGATGATGATGTGTTCTTTTAATCTTTCATAATCTTCATCCGTCATTCCGTATATTTTTTTGAAATCCTGTGCGCGGCGGAAATACCCACCCGCCGCTCTGTAATGGATGATGCGTCCCGCAATCCAGTATGGAAGTCCGAGCCTTACAAAAGTGGCGGAATCGGTGGTGTTTGGGTTGAAATCAAATGGTTCATTGTCATATTCCTTGATTGAACCATTTGATTTATGTTGAAGATTGTCAATGTAGTCAGATAAAAATTCCATTGTATCAGTGGACGTGTATGCCTCTTGTTCGCTGATTTTGTGCGAATTAAGCCAACCTACCCCAATGCAGAATGTCAGGAAAGTGATTGCCAAGGCAAGCAATCCCCGTTGTTCTGATGGCGGAATGTGTGGTAATCGTGGCATAAATCAAACTAAAAAAGGTCGATGAGTCCTAAGCCGCTGAGGAAAATATACAAGATGGCAAAAGGTGCGAAATACTTGAGAAGCGTAAAGAGGAATTTTAAGGTGAAAGATTTCTTCATTTGCCCATTGGTGAGTTCGTGCCAAACAGCGTCTTTTTTCATGAACCAACCGACAAACAAGGCAATGAGAAAACCGCTGATGGGTACGAAAATCTGTCCCGATGTAAAATCGAAAAAATCGAACAAATTTTTGCCGAAAAGTTTGAAATCTTTCAGGGGACCCATTGACAAGGAACACAACGCACCCACGATTACCGTGACAAAGGTGACAATGGTAGTTGCCTTGTTCCTAGACAATTTGAAATCTTCAGTCAGGTGGGCGACCGGTACTTCTACCAAAGACATGACGGAAGTGAGCGTGGCTAAAACCAAAAGGAAATAGAACAAGATGGAAACGATGTAACTCAAAAAAGGAATATTTCCAAAAGCTTGTTGAAAAACATTGGGCAAGGCAATAAATACAAGCGAGGGGCCTGCATCGGGACGGATGCCAGTGGAAAAAACAGCCGGAAAAATGATGATGCCGGCCATGACGGCCACTACGGTATCGATGACGCTCACTTTGACGGCGGTGTTTACAAGTTTTGTGTCTTCTGCGAAATAGGAGGCATAAGTGCAGACACATCCCATACCTATGCTGAGCGAATAGAAAGCTTGACCGATGGCACTGAGAACTGTGTTGAAAGAAAGTTTGCTGAAATCAGGCTTGAACAGGAATGAGAGCCCTTCCGCTGCTCCTTCGGTGAAAAAAGAACAAATGCACAGTATGACCAAAATAACGAAAAGCATGGGCATTAGTAATTTGGAAAAACGCTCAATGCCTTTCTGAACTCCGCATATGATAATCCCATGACCTATGAGCATGAAAATGACGATGTAAACAATGGGCAGGTATGGGTTGGAAATGAACTGTTCGAAATATTCCGCATAGACATCGGGATTTTGGCTTTGGGCAAGTGCGTTGAAACGGTTCATGACGGAATCAACCAAGTAGTCGAGCGTCCAAGCCGAAACCACAATGTAATAACAAAGAATGAACCATCCGGTATAAACGCCGAATTTGCCAATATTTTTCAGGAACCAATTGTTTGTAAGTATTTGATAAGCGCAGGCGGTGTTGGAATGTGTGTGACGGCCAACGGCAAACTCGGCAGTCATCAAGGGAATGCCCAGTAAGATGATACTAATTATGTAAACGAGAAGAAACACGGCGCCTCCGTTGTTTCCCGTCAATACGGGAAAGCGCCAAATGTTGCCTAAACCAACAGCCGTGCCCGCTGT
>DCGD01000040.1:23353-24140 GCA_002315195.1 Prevotellaceae bacterium UBA1787
TTAGTCCGATTTTGCTCGTGAAATATGCCCTTTCTGAATTTCCCATTGATGTATAAGTGTTTTGAAAATGCAAAAATAGTAAATTTTTCCAATTTTTGGCGGAATAGCGTATGTTATTTCTGCGTAATGGTATGTCATTCTGACGTCAGGCGAAATTTTCATGTTTGATTTTATATACTTGTCTATTCCAACTGTTGGTGGGGTGGTTTTCAATTTCAACTATCGTGTGGATACTTGTCAGATGACCAACGCCGATGCATAGAGAAAATTTTTATCGTTAAAAAAACTATCTATGGTCGCCTTTACATTGAAAAGTCTTACTTTTGCAACTCAATTATAGTGTATGAAATATTTGAAGAAATTTCCTTTAACGGCTGTTTGCCTTGTTGTGATATGGTATTTGTGTTTTTTCACTCCACCTAAGACCTCCTTGGATAAAGTACCCTTGATGGACAAGTGGACCCATTGTATTATGTATGCGGGTATTACTGGCGTATTTTGGTTCGAGTATTGGCGTTCAACTTTAAAAGGCTTTGAAATTTTAAGAAAAATGCAGTTGTTCATCGCAATAATATGTCCCATATTGATGAGTGGCTTGATAGAATTGCTTCAAGCATACTGTACGGGAGGGCGCCGCAGTGGAGAATGGTTGGATGTTGCAGCCAATACAATCGGAGTTTTTTTGGGATTTTTTATTGGAAATGTCATTCTCAAAAGGTGGATTCTTAAGAAACCGTAAAGTAGAAGTATTTTTGAACTGTTAATTTTGCAAAGTGCGGTTTGAATT
>DCGD01000092.1:0-13631 GCA_002315195.1 Prevotellaceae bacterium UBA1787
TTAAGGGTGGTATGAACGTCATTCTGGAGGTTTCCGTTCCTGAAGTAATCAAGACTTTGGCCGACCACTCCGATGATCCATTATTCAAGAAAGCCATCGATCAAGCTACAGCTGAAGCCGTCAAGAGTCAGTCTGATTTTATCACGTTGTTTGTAAAGGATTTTCAGGAAATAGCCGGAAAGGACAAGCTTTGTACCATCTTTGCTACTCAGCAGTTGAAGGGCAAGGTAAACACCCGCAGCACGGACTCTGAGATTACAAGTGCATTGAGAAGCGAGGTCAAGTCGGCCGTTGACAATGCATACAATGTCATCCGCACCCGTATTGACCAATTTGGTGTCGCGCAACCGAACATCCAAAATCTCGAAGGTCAGATGGGGCGTATCATGGTGGAAATGCCCGGTATCAAAGAACCCGAACGAATTCGTAAATTGCTTCAGGGAAGCGCCAACTTGGAATTTTGGGAGACATACGACGCTACGAATATCACTCCCTTGCTTAACAACCTTGATCGCAAATTGGCGGAAATAAATGCTGTTGCTACTACCGATACTACCGCGGTGGCAGACAATGCAAAGACAGCCGATGCTGCCGCTACTACCGAAAGTGACAGCCTTGCGCAGACCGCCCAGGACAAGGCTGCTTTGTTGGCTGAAATGAATAAGGAAAATGCGGTAGGCAAAGAGAACACCGCTGCAGATGAAGCAGCCCGTAAGGCTCATCCATTGGCTTCCGTATTGTCGTTCGCTCCATCGCAGGCGCGTGGCTGTGTCGTAGGTTATGCCTTGGCTCGTGATACGGCTGAGGTCAATAATATGATCAATTCGGAATATGCACAGGGTATATTTCCCGAAGATTTGAGTTTGAAGTGGGGTGTCAAGCCTTCAGAAATGTCAACCAAGGCGGAAATATTTGAACTCTATGCCATTCGTTTGACTGGACGTAATGGGAAGGCGCCACTTGAGGGTGAGGTGGTGACAGATGCCAAGGCGGATTTCGACCAGTTCGGACGTCCCGCTGTAAGTATGTCAATGAACACGGATGGAGCCCGCACTTGGGCGCAGTTGACAAAGAAGAATGTTGGACATGCCATCGCCATCGTGCTTGACAACCTGGTTTACAGCGCGCCGAACGTGCAGAATGAGATTACGGGTGGTAATTCTTCCATTACGGGTAACTTTACGACGGAGGATACCAAGGACTTGGCGAACGTATTGAATTCAGGTAAGATGCCTGCCCCGGCGCACATCGTACAGGAAGAAATTGTGGGTCCTTCACTCGGTCAGGAATCCATCAACCAGGGTGTGGTTTCATTCATCGTCGCGTTTATCCTTTTGATGATTTACATGTGCGGTGTTTACGGCTTTATCCCGGGCATGGTAGCCAACGGAGCCTTGATATTGAATTTCTTCTTTACGCTCGGTGTTCTCACCTCATTCCAAGCCGCTTTGACAATGTCCGGAATTGCCGGTATGGTGCTTTCTCTCGGTATGGCAGTGGATGCGAACGTGCTTATATATGAACGTACGAAGGAGGAACTTGCGCGTGGTAAAGTATTGAGGAATGCACTTGCCGATGGTTATGGAAATGCTTTCAGCGCCATCATCGACTCAAACGTGACGTCCATCATTACGGGTATTATTCTCTTCAACTTTGGTACAGGACCTATTCGTGGTTTCGCTACGACTTTGATTATTGGTTTGCTCGCATCTTTGTTTACCGCCGTTTGGATGACTCGTTTGGTTTATGAATATCAGTTGAACAAAGACAAGTGGTCCAACTTGACGTTTGTAACTTCGTTGTCAAAGAACTTTTTGAAGAAACCTCAGTATCGCTTCATGAGCGCATACAAAGTTTCATTTATGGTATTCGCTACATTTATCGTTATCTGTCTTGCAAGTTTTGGTATTCGTGGATTGAGTAAGGGCATAGATTTCTCCGGCGGACGTAATTTTGTTGTTCAGTTCGAGCAGGAAGTAGAGCCCGAAACCGTAACCAATTTGCTGCAAAAGGAAGTAGGTGATGCCACGGTTTCATGTATCGCGCTTGGAACGGACCACAAGACCATCCGTGTGACTACCAACTACCGTATCGAGGAAGAGAGTGTAGAGATAGATTCTGAAATCGAGGAATTCCTTTACAATGCGTTGAGCAAAGGTAAGTTGCTTGCAGAAGATGTGACGCTTGAACGCTTCATCGACCGTGACAACCGTGCCGGAGGTTCCATCATCAGTTCACAGAAAGTGGGTCCTTCCATTGCAAAGGATGTCACATACGGAGCAATCATAAGCGTTATCCTTGCTTTGGGTGCTATCTTTATCTATATTTTGATACGTTTCCGCAATGTGGCATTCTCCATTGGTAGTACGGTTGCCTTGACTTGTGACGCTATCCTTATCATTGGTACATATTCACTTTTGTGGGGAGTACTTCCATTCTCATTGGAAATTGACCAAACATTCATCGGCGCCATCCTGACCTGTATCGGTTACTCCATCAACGACAAGGTGGTTGTATTTGACCGTATTCGTGAGTTCTTGCACTTGTATCCCAAGCGCGACCGTCAACTCCTGTTCAACCAATCATTGAACACCACGTTGGCGCGTACCTTGAATACTTCTATTTCCACGTTGATTGTATTGCTTTGCATCTTCATCTTTGGTGGAGACAGTATCCGCAGTTTTGCATTTGCAATGATTCTCGGTGTGGTTTACGGTACATGCTCTTCAATATTCCTTGCCGCTCCGTTGGCATATTTGACATTGGGTCACAAGATGAAGGAAGATAAAGTTGAAACCGTAGCATAAATAATATAGTTTAAACTTAGGAGTAGATTACTACTTCGGTGTATCTGATACTTTTGAGGCATGCCATCTGCTGATGGCATGCCTTGTTTTTGATGTATGTTCTAATATCATAACGAATATTTTTCATAGTGGACGCTAAAGCCTAAAAGCTGACATAAACATGGTTTCATACGTTCGTGTTTCAATACTTTATGAATAATATGTAATGTTTTAGGCTTTACAAAACACTATGATTAATATTATTTTAGAATGTTTCTGTACATTATTGAATTTAAAAAAATCATTTTTTTAGTTAAGAATACAAAAAATCATTGTCGTTATCTTTTTTTATTACCTTTGCAAACAAATTGTACTTGTTATTTGAAAATGAAATTATGAACAACGACAACGAGCAACTTTCAGCAGATTTGAGTTTGCATTTAGCTCAAGATGAACCATTGCGTGGAAGATGTATGGACGATGCAGTAATCAGATGCATTGGTGCTGATATATGTGGCATTGATATCGTGCTTGGAAAACGAGTGTTGGCAGTTCATATTGAAAACCAAAAAATCATTCTTCTAACAAAAGCGGTTACATATTTGGGTAATCCACATCCGTTGTTCAAAAAACGAGTGCAATTACCTACATGGTATAAAGAATTTGCAAACGACCTCGCTGCACATGAACTGAATTATTCTATTTGCCTTCTTGGTGTTTATCATTATCAAGGTAATATTGTGTTCGTGCACTTTGAAGAATCTGAATATCTTGAAAGAGAAATGCACAATTCCTCTGCACATGTTTACGTGAATGATTTGTATCAGGCAATGAGATATGGCATTTTCCATAAAATAGATGCCAATGGGAATAATGTTGCAACAATAAGAAGCAATAGAATTCGTGATTATCTGCTCGGAAATGAACAGACTGATATTAACATTTTTGAACTTTTCAGACGTTTCAATAACGGATTTACTTTTGGTGAATGGTTATATGCATTAGATGCAATTCGTGAAATGCACGCTGGAGAGTGGTCAAAGTGGCAAGAAACAGAATGGGCAGGTTGGTTTTTAGAATATCGGTATAACAAGTTCACTATTGACAACAATGTAACAAATAAGATGCGTTACATTTCACAAAAGCGGGATGGTGAATGGGATTTTGATATTAGATTTGAAGAAGATGATTTTTATGGTGATTTAAAAGCAAGTGACGTGACAAAACATGAAGCGCCTGGCAATGACAAACAAAATCTTACCGAATGCATTTGTCAGCATGATAAATTTTGGTATGTGATATATGAACACGAAACAATTAAAGATATATCACAAAATGGAATTGCATCAGCAGAACGCGTACGTTATATTCGTAGTGTAGATTCGTCATTTGATAAACCAGAAACATCGTACATTTCTCGTATGAAACATAGCGTGCGTTTTACGAATATGTACATCATCGAATTAAACAGAATTAATTTTCGTGAAGTATTGTGCGACTTTAACCAAGGACGTCAACCGGACGGAAAAGCGCGAAAGATAAAATTCATGATAAACAAACGTAACATTGAAAACTTTGTTGTTTTCAGATACTCATATAGAACAAATGAATAAGTTTAGTTTTATAGATTTATTTTGTGGAATTGGTGGTTTTCATCAGGCAATGACATCACTTGGCGGAAAATGTGTATTTGCTAGTGATATAGATGAAGATTGTCGTAAAACATATAAATCAAATTATAATATTGAACCTGTTGGAGATATTACAAAAATTAATGCATGTGATATTCCTGCACATGATGTTTTGTGTGCAGGTTTTCCATGTCAGGCATTTTCAAAAGCAGGCAAACGACTAGGATTTGAAGATGAAACAAAGGGAACATTGTTCTTTGAAATTTGCCGAATATTGGAATTTCACAAACCAAAATTTGCATTGCTTGAAAATGTACGCAATTTGGCGTCTCACGACAAAGGGAACACATGGCATGTTATACACGACAAGTTGGAAGAATTAGGTTATAATTTGTTGTCCGAACCTGTTATCTTCTCACCACATTATATTGGAATTCCTCAACATCGCGAGCGCGTATATATTATGTGCATACGAAAAGATTTGGGAAATGTTAAACCTTTTATATTTGATAAAAAGGAAATAGTGCAATGTAGTATTGACTCTATATTACAAGATGACAATGAGATTGAAAACATTGATAGTTATCGTATTTCAAAAGAACAAGAAAATTTGATTGATTTATGGAACGAATTTATACAGAATATCAAAGTTGACAAATTGCCTGGTTTTCCAATATGGTCGGAACGTTTATGTGATTTAGACTTACACGAAGACTTGTCACAATATCCTGCATGGAAACAAAATTTCATTCTTAAAAACAACCAACTTTATTGTGACAATCGCAGGTTCATTGATAAGTGGTTAAAGAAAGCACAACAAAACCCTCTGTTTTTTGGTGCAAAAGCAAAATTAGAATGGCAGGCGGGACAAACTGAAACACCAAACATTTGGGATCAGATTTTTCAATTCCGTCCATCGGGCATACGCGTGAAAGTCAATACGTATTTTCCTGCACTCGTTGCTATTGTACAGACATCAATAATAGGTTCAAGAAGAAGGTTTTTGACGCCGCATGAATGTGCTCGATTACAAAATTTTCCCGAATCTTTTGTTCCTGATGTTAAACAACCACAAGCATATAAACAATTTGGAAATGCTGTAAATGTTAGTATTGTTAAATATTTTGCTGAGTATATGTTTAATTCAGTTTATGAATAACATTTGTTTAGTGACTTACTGAGGTCTTAACGCATTTGCAAGAGTCAGAAAATAATCGAAAGTCAAATAATAGTGTCATTTCAGCGAGGGTGAATGAATTTAATTTGGTTTTGATTAAGAAAATATAACAAATAGTTGTATTTTTGTAATCTTTATGTTTTCATATCCTTAAATACATAATAATTTATACAAGTCATGAAGCGCGAAGAGCAGCTGAGGAAAGTTGAAAATCCTGACAAGGTGTGGGATTTTGTCGTAATCGGTGGCGGTGCCACTGGTTTGGGGTGTGCTGTGGATGCCGCCACCCGTGGTTATAGTGTCGCCCTGTTTGAAAAGGACGATTTTGCAAAATGCACTTCAAGCCGCAGCACCAAATTGGTGCACGGTGGTGTGCGCTATCTCCAAAAGGGCGATGTCAAGTTGGTTCTTGAAGCGTTGAGAGAACGTGGAAGAATGAAAGAGAATGCCCCTCATTTGGTAAAGGATCAAGCTTTCGTTATTGCCAACTATCGTCATTGGGACAATTTCCTGTATTTCTGCGGCTTGGTATTTTATGACATACTGTCTTTCGGTTTTGGATATGGACGTTCGCGCTTCATAGGTAAGGAAACGGTGTTGAAATATCTGCCTACTTCCATCAAGAAAGGATTGAAAGGCGGTATCGTGTATCATGACGGACAGTTTGACGACTCGCGCATGGCGATAAACCTGGCGCAAACCTGTGTTGAAAACGGAGGCTGCGTGTTGAATCATGCCGAGGTCGAAACCATTCAGCACGATACCAACGGCAAGGTATGCGGTGTGACCGTAACCGACAAGGAAACGGGCAAGACGTACGAGGTCAAGGCCAAGAGCATTATCAACGCCGCGGGCATTTTCGTTGACGACATCATGCAGATGGATGAGCCGGGCAAGCCGGCAATGGTGAAGCCGAGTCAAGGGGTTCATCTTGTGTTGGACATGAAATTTCTGCAGAGCGACAAAGCATTGATGGTACCCAAGACCTCCGATGGTCGGGTGTTGTTTGCCGTACCTTGGCACAATCGGGTAGTCGTGGGTACAACCGACATTCTGCGTGAAAAGCCGGAGAGTGAGCCGAAGGCTTTGGAAGAAGAAATAAAGTTCATTCTTGATACTGCCGGCCTATATATGGATCCCGCACCGACAAGAAAGGATATCGTTTCCGTGTTTGCAGGTCAGCGCCCATTGGCGGCACCCAAGAAAGAAGGTGCGAGTACGAAGGAAATATCCCGCAGTCATAAAATCATAGTGTCAGACAATGACATGATTACCATCACCGGCGGCAAGTGGACTTCCTACCGGTTGATGGCCGAAGACACCATCGACAAGGCAATAGAACTTGGCAAAGTTTCGTCACGCAAATGTGTTACGGTAGGTTTCCATGTTCACGGCTATCGCAAGAATCCTGACCTGACAAACCACCTCTATATCTATGGCAGTGACGAGGAATATATCCACCAATTGGAAAAGCAAAATCCCGCCTATGCCAAGAAACTCTCAAGCAAATTTGACTATACCGTAGCGGAGGTCATTTGGGCCGTCCGTGAAGAAATGGCGCGTACAATCGAAGACGTGTTGGCGCGCCGCGTACGCATGCTTTACATAGATTCAAAGGAAGCCGTAGCCGTGGCTCCCAAAGTAGCCGCCATCATCGCCTCGGAATTGGGCTACGACAAGGCTTGGGAAGAGAAACAAGTGAAATCGTTTACGGAAACAGCTTCCAGATATATTGTTGAGTGATATTTTGCGTTGGTCAAGGATAACCTTTCTCTTCAATTTATTTTTGAAGTCAAATTTCCAAACTTAAATCAAACATTTTGAAGTTCCTCCAAACATTTTGGTTATGACAAGTTTTCTTAAGCCGCCCGCGTTCAAGACCGAGCAGACAGGTCCCGAAGCAGATGCCCGTTACAGGAAATTGCGCTGGCAAGTGTTTTTGGGTATATTCATCGGTTATGCCGGCTTCTACATAGTTCGAAAAAACTTTTCAATGGCAATACCCATGTTGGAACCTTTGGGTTTCGGCAAGGACGAATTGGGTATCGTGTTGTCGATGAATGCCATTGCATACGGTTTTTCAAAGTTCATCATGGCGAGTGTCTCCGACCGAAGCAATGCACAACGTTTCCTGCCTTTGGGGCTGATACTCGCAGCCTTGTCCATGATGTTCATGGTGGTTCCCATCCAATGGTTGGGAATGGAACACAAAGGGTTGGCGATTGGTCTCATGGCGTTGTTGAATTTCTTAGTCGGGTGGTTCAATGGCATGGGTTGGCCTCCTTGTGGTCGCGTGATGACACATTGGTTCTCCCAAAAGGAGCGTGGCACATGGATGTCCGTGTGGAATTGCGCCCATAACGTCGGTGGCGCCTTGGTGGGTCCGATGTCCGTGTATGGTGCAGTATGGTTCGGCTCCATGTTTTACGGAGCGGATGCCCAACGATATTTTTTGGTAGGAACGTATGTGTTTCCATCCTGTGTCGCCATCTTGGTAGCCTTGTCGGCCTATTGCATGATACGCGACACGCCACAATCCTGCGGATTGTCTTCCATTGAGAAATGGCGCAACGACTATGCGCAAACATACAGTGAGAAGGCTGAGGAAATACTTTCGACCAAGGATATTTTCAAGACGGTATTGAGCAATCGTTTTCTTTGGTACATAGCATTCGCCAATGCGTTTGTTTACATGGTGCGTTACGGATGTTTGGATTGGGCTCCAACGATATTGACGGAGAAGGGGATAAACATAAAGGAAGCAGGTTGGGCTTATTTCGCATACGAAATAGCGGCCATTCCCGGTACTTTGGTATGCGGCTGGTTGAGTGACAAGTTGTTCCATGGTCGTCGCGCTTGGCCCACCATTATTTTCATGGCGCTCGTGGCTATATTCATCGTGGTGTATTGGATGTACATTGACAACATTTCAGTAGTTATCATGTGCCTTGTAGCCATAGGATTCTTCATCTATGGTCCAGTCATGTTGATAGGAGTCCAGGCACTTGATCTTGCTCCAAAGAATGCGGCGGGCACCGCGGCCGGTCTGACGGGATTTTTGGGATATGTACTCGGTACGGCATTGCTCGCCAATATCGTAATTGGCTATGTCGCCCACAATGCAGGATGGAACTGGACGTTTGTACTGTTGCTCGCAAGTTGTGTCGTTTCTGTACTTTTGATGTCGATGACAATTTCAGCTGAAAAGAATAAGAATTAAAATTGTGATAATATGGACAGAGTGAAATTGGCGTTGGAAAATGCTACTTTTACGAAAGATTTAGTAATAGGTCAAGGCGTATTGCCCAGGGTGGCTTCGGTTTTCAAGGTGCAGTTTCCCGGGAAAAGGGCGGTAGTCATAGCGGACAAGACCACTTTTGGCGTTGCTGGCGCAAGAGTGTGTGAAATCTTGCGTCAGGAGGGGATAGCGCAGGATAGTCCCTATATTTTCGATGAACAGGAGATGCATGCAGAATGGAAATACATTGAGCGTTTGGATGCACATTTCAAAAATACGGATGCCGTTCCCATAGCCGTAGGTTCAGGAACCATCAATGATTTGACCAAACTATCTTCGTTTCACACGGGACGCAGATACATGACGGTGGCCACGGCGGCTTCCATGGATGGTTATGTCGCTTTTGGCGCATCCATTACGAAGGATGGCGCCAAACAGACATTCGCCTGTTCGTCACCACAGGCGGTCGTTGCCGACATTGATGTTTTAGCCACGGCGCCTTCCTCAATGACGGCAAGCGGCTATGCCGATCTTTTCGCCAAAGTCCCGGCAGGGGCGGATTGGATCATTGCCGATGCCTTGGGGATTGAACCTATCGATTCCGTGGCGTTTTCAATCGTCCAGGATGGTCTTGGCGAGGCATTGGCGGATCCCATTGGTGCAAGAAATGGCGAACCGAAGGCGTTGAAAGGATTGATTGAAGGTCTGATGCTGGGTGGTTTTGCCATGCAGGCCTATCCCATGTCCAGCCGTCCGGCCAGTGGCGCCGATCACCAGTTCAGTCATTTGCTGAATATGGAGAATTTCGTGATGAAGAACGGCAAGGCACCCTCGCATGGCTTTCAAGTGAGCATAGGTACGCTTGTGTCGCTTTCCTTCTATGAACAATTGTTGAAGAACGGTTTGGAAGAGATGGATATAGACGCTTGCGTGGCGGCTTGGCCAAGTTTGGAATCGGCGGAAGCAAAGGCGTTGGAGATGTTCAAGGAAACGGATTTTCCCACCATAGGGGCGACGGAGATAAAGGCGAAATACATAGGCAAAGCGGAGTTGCGCGCTGAGTTGGAATTGTTCCGCGACAAATGGGAAGAAACAAGAGTGAGATTGCAGAAACAGGTTGTGCCGTTGGCTGAGGCCGTTCGCCGTTTGTCACTCGTAGGTGCGCCAACGCTTCCTGAGCATATCGACTTGCCTCGTTTGCGTCTGCGCGACAGCATAATACGCGCCCAGCACATACGCCGCCGTTATACGATACTTGATTTGGGCGTCCGTTCCCTCCTGTTGGACAAGTGGACGGAAAGTATTTTCGGAAAAGGAGGAATGTGGGAAATAAACTAAACAATGAAATACAATAAAATTATGATTACGACAAAGAGTTTCAAATATTGGCAATGGCGCACCATTATTGCGACAATGGTGGGATATGCGTTGTTCTATTTTGTTCGCAAAAATTTCTCGTTTGCAATTCCGGGACTCACCGCTGAATATGGTATCAGCAAGACAAGTTTCGGTATCATCATGACTTTGATAACCATTGTGTATGGTCTGTCACGTTTTTTGAATGGTCTTTATGCCGACCGCTTCAATGCGCGCTATCACATGGCCATTGGTCTGTTGCTGTGTGCAATTGCCAATTTCGCCTTTGGTTTTGGTGCGGATATCAGTTCCTTGATAACGGGAGATACTTCCGGTCCACAGTTTACCAATTGTTTGGTGTTTTTCATGGGTGTCATGCTCATTCTCAACAATTTTTTGCAGGGAAGTGGTTTTCCTCCGTGCGCGCGTCTTTTGACGCATTGGATTCCTCAGCAGGAATTGGCGACGAAGATGTCCGTATGGAACACGTCACATTCAGTAGGTGCGAGTCTGGCTGCCATCATGTGCGGTTCCATCATGGGGGTGCTGGGCACAAATATGGCGACCAATCCCGAAATACTTTCCGCTATAGCAGCGAATTTGGGTGTAAGCGATGTCACGGCTCAAAGCGTGATATCTTCGGCTGAACATTATGGGGCTTGGAAATGGTGTTTCTGGCTTCCTGCCGCATTGGCGTTGGTGGGTGCCGTGGGATTGTTCATTGGTTTGCGTGACACGCCATCGTCGGTAGGTCTTCCTGAAATTCATACCATCAACAAGTCAGGGCGTGAGCATACGGCGGAATACAAGGCATTCATCAAGAAGATGGTTTTCCGCAACAAGTGGATATGGATACTTGGAGTAGCAAATTTCTTTGTGTATGTAGTGCGTTTTGCCGTCCTCGACTGGGGTCCTACTTTCTTGAAGGAAGCGCGTGGAATGAGTTTGACCAATGCAGGTTGGACGGTAGCGATTTTTGAAATATTCGGTATAGTCGGAATGTTGATAGGCGGCGTGCTGACAGACAAATTGTTCAAGGGGTGCGCTCACCGTACGTGTGTATTCTGCATGTTGGGTGTGGCCGTGTTCATGACTTTGTTTCAGATATTGCCTGAGAATACACCGCAGTATGTCATGATTTTTGTCTTGGCGATGGCGGGTTTCTTCATCTACGGTCCGCAAGCGCTTATCGGAATTGCGGCGGCCAATCAAGCGACCAATCGCGCAAGTGCCACTGCAAACGGACTCGTTGGCATTTTCGGATACGCCAGCGGCCTGGTGTCTGGTGTAGGTGTCGGTGTCATGATGGATTTAACCAACAACAATTGGGACATCGTGTTCGGAGGGATGATAGCCATTGCCATCATCGGAATGTTAGTGTTCATCGGCATGTGGGGCGCAAAAGCCGATGGTTATGATGAAACCGACAATAAGTGATGCATTCATGAAAGAAGAATTAAAAGAAAAACTTCTGAAAATTCGACACGTCGCCCTCGACATGGACGGAACCATATACATGGGAAACCATCTTTTTCCTTATACAATTCCTTTCTTGAATGGTCTGAAGGAGCAAGGAATCAGTTATTCTTTCTTGACAAACAATCCGTCGCAGTCGCTGAATGACTATCTTATGAAGTTGCGTAGAATGGGAATTGAAGCAACCCAACAAGAAATGTACACCACGACCATTGCGACGATAGATTACTTGAAGGCGCACTATCCTGCAGCAAAACGTTTGTTTTTGTTGGGAACTCCCAGCATGATTTCCCAGTTCGTGGAGGCGGGCTATGTTTCTACCGCGGACGATGCGGACGATGTGCCTGATGTCATCATTGCGGCATTTGACAAGACACTTGTATATTCGCGTCTTTGTCGCGCTGCATGGTGGATTTCACAAGGCGTTCCCTACATTGCAACCAATCCCGACAGGGTATGCCCAACCATTGACCGGACAATCCTGGTGGATTGTGGTTCCATTTGCAAATGTTTGGAACATGCCACGGGAAGAAAGCCCGATGTCACACTGGGTAAGCCCGACCCCAACATGCTGTTCGGCATATTGCAGCAGAAAGGACTTCAGCCCGACCAAATCGCCATGGTAGGGGATCGCATTTATACGGACATTGCCATGGCACGGAATGCAGGAGCGTTGGGCATTTTGGTATTGTCGGGTGAAACTACCATTGAAACAGCGCGGACAGCTTCCAATCCCCCTGATTTGACGTTGGAAAGCATCAAAGAACTTGGAGCGTTGTTGCGGAAAGTTCATGAAGCGTCATAATAAAAACGCCAGGAGACCTGGCGTTTTTTTCTTTATACATGAAATGTATTCTCACCGGGAATCGAACCCGGATTGACGGTTTAGGAAACCGTAGTTCTATCCGTTGAACTATGAGAATGTTGATTTATGCTGCGAAATTAGCAAATTTTCATGAAATTACAGCATGTAGAAGATATTTTTTTCCATGCAGATTTTTTTTTGCGTGAATTTGACCATTTATGGTGTAAGACTTGAACTTTCGGTGAACGAAAATCACATTTGAAAAGAATCACTGACTTTCGTAGGGTGCCAAAAAGCGGGAGGATCGGCAATAGGTGCAATAACCTATTATTTAACATTCTATTGACAAGGATAGTTTACAAAATGAAAAATCATCGGTTTATTTGAAAGAAAATGCTTTCAATTCATGTGATATGGTGTTCAAAATAACATTCTTGTTGAAATCGAGGTTTGGAAAATTTGTATCTTTGTATCGGTTAAGAAGGGACTTGACCAAAATACATAAAATTCATACAAACAAATAGCTAAATTATGGCAGTTAATTTTGATTTGAGTAAGTACGGTATCACAGGCACTACCGAAATTCTCTACAATCCATCCTACGAGGTATTGTACAATGAAGAGACAAAACCAGGCCTTGAGGGTTTTGATAAGGGTCAGGTAACTGAACTTGGCGCAATCAACGTAATGACAGGCGTTTATACAGGTCGTTCTCCTAAGGACAAGTACATCGTGATGGATGAAAACTCCAAAGATACAGTATGGTGGAATACTCCTGATTATCCAAACGACAACCATGAACTGGCTTATGACAAGTGGACGGAATTGAAGAAACTTGCCATCAAGCAGCTCAGCGGAAAGAGATTGTTTGTTGTGGATGGTTTTTGCGGAACTCACAAAGACACCCGCATGAAGGTTCGCTTCATCATGGAAGTTGCTTGGCAGGCTCATTTCGTTACCAATATGTTTATCCGTCCTCAAAATCAGGCTGAGTTTGATTTGGAACCTGATTTTGTGGTTTATTGCGCTGCAAAGGCAAAGGTTGATAACTACAAGGAACTTGGACTTCGTAGTGAAACCGCTGTTGCGTTCAACGTATCAAGCAAGGAACAGGTCATTCTCAACACATGGTATGGCGGTGAAATGAAGAAGGGTATGTTCT
>DCGD01000092.1:13662-34061 GCA_002315195.1 Prevotellaceae bacterium UBA1787
CTCAATGATGAACTACTATCTCCCATTGAAAGGCATTGCGGCCATGCACTGCTCCGCCAATACGGATATGGACGGCAAGAACACTGCCATCTTCTTCGGTCTGTCAGGAACGGGAAAGACCACACTTTCCACCGACCCAAAGCGTTTGCTCATTGGTGATGACGAACATGGTTGGGATGATGAGGGTGTATTCAACTTTGAAGGTGGTTGCTATGCAAAGGTCATCAACCTTGACAAGGAATCTGAACCCGACATCTATAACGCTATCCGTAGAGACGCTCTTCTTGAGAACGTGACGGTTGACGCAGAAGGCAAGATTGATTTTGCGGATAAGAGTGTGACAGAAAATACGCGCGTGTCTTATCCTATCTATCATATCAACAAGATTGTACGTCCTTATTCAGAAGGTCCGGCAGCCAAGCAGGTGATTTTCCTTTCCGCTGACGCATTCGGTGTGCTTCCTCCTGTTTCCATCTTGACACCGGAACAGACAAAATACTATTTCCTTTCCGGCTTTACGGCTAAATTGGCAGGTACTGAGCGTGGTATCACGGAACCTACTCCTACTTTCTCCGCTTGCTTCGGCCAGGCTTTCCTTGAGTTGCATCCTACAAAGTATGCTGAGGAACTGGTCAAGAAGATGGAAAAGAGTGGTGCCAAGGCTTATTTGGTCAATACCGGTTGGAATGGTACGGGCAAGCGTATTTCCATCAAGGATACAAGAGGTATCATCGATGCCATTCTTGATGGTTCCATTGACAAGGCTCCAACCAAGCAGATTCCATTCTTTGATTTCGCTGTTCCTACGGAATTGAATGGTGTGGACACCAACATTCTTGATCCGCGCGACACATACGCTGAACCAAGTGTATGGGAAGAGAAGGCAAAGGATTTGGCAGCTCGTTTCATCAAGAACTTTGGCAAATATACCACGAACGAGGCCGGCAAGGCTCTTGTGGAAGCAGGTCCAAAATTGTAATTCGCTTTTACATTACATAATCAGGCAGTCAGGCTTTTGCCTAGACTGCCTTTTTTTCTATCTTTGCAGAAATGGAAAAGCATTGTGAAAAGATGAATGTATCGGTAGTGATGTGTACCTACAATGGTGCCGCGTATCTTGAGGAACAGCTCAATTCGATTTTGGGGCAGACCTATCCTGCAAAGGAAATCATCGTACAGGATGATGGTTCGACCGATGGAACCATGGAAATTTTGGAGCGCTATGAAATGAATCATTCTCAAATCAAGGTGTTTAAGAATGAAGGCAAACATGGCATCAATTCCAATTTTTTCAGTGCCATGCGGCGTGCGTCGTGTGAGTACATAGCAATAAGTGACCAAGACGATATATGGGAAGCACGCAAATTGGAACAGCAAGTCTTCGCAATGGGTGACAATTGGTTGTGTTCAGGACGTTCAATACCTTTTTCTTCCAATGGTTTTCCCATCAGTGCCGATTTGCGCAAACCCAATTACCATATTCTAAGGGTGGCGTATATTGGCGTGCTGCCCGGCCATACGCTTTTAATCTCAAGAAAGTTGTTGGATTATTTACCCGAAGGCGATAGTTGCTCATATCTTTACGATTGGCAATTGCAATTGATAGCGACCGCTTGCGAAAAAGTGGTTTATGTGGATGAGACGTTGGTGCATTTCAGGCGTCACGAAAGTTCGGCAACGGCTTCCGCGCCCGTTTCCAACAAGAAAATCAGCCGTCAGGCATGGTGCTATATATGGACAACTTTTCTGCATCACGCACCATTGCAACGGTATGTCCGAACACGGTTCAAGGCAATCAAGCGGATGCTTGAGGCGTGCGCCTTTGAAACCACCTCCAAATCGTTATGCCTTGAAATGTCGCATCTGCAAATCCGTCGCGGACCGTTGGCCATGTTGCGCAGAATGTGCTTTTTCGTGCGTCATCAAGAGCATCTTTTCTATGTGACGGAGAAACGCGGCGTTGTCACGCTGTTGCGGGCGTTGTATTATCCGTTTTCCTGTGGTTATTATTACAGGGGAATACTGAAGAAATAAAACTATTTCTTGAATATGGCTCGAATGACAAAATACGCATGCAACAGCATTGTTTGCAATAAGCCATAATGCCGCCTCATGATGTCGAACCGTTCAAACAAAGATTGGCGGTGGCGTTGTGAACTGATGCCGCCTTCCATGAAATCAGCGACGACAAGTTTGGCGTTGGTCAATGATGAATGTTGCCGATGCGCCTCTTTCATTATTCTTATACACCAATCAAAGTCTGCCGAATACCGGTATCTCAAATCATAAAAGAATTTTTTTGCAATATCCAAGCGCGCAAAAAAAGCCTGGTGGCACACCAACATACCTTGCCTGAAGCTTTTCCATGATAGTTTTTTAGGAGGTGACAATCTTCGGGAACGAATGAAATTCCCTTTGTCATCCACAATGTGCGTATTTCCATAAACTACCATCGGAAGATTCAACGGATATGTCGCGTTGTAATCTTTGTTGTCATTTACAACTTTGACAATTTGACTTATGGTGGAATTAGAATGAAAGCAATCGCCGGCATTTAAAAATAAGATATAATCACCCGTTGCCATGAAGATGGCTTTGTTCATGGCGTCGTAAATGCCGTTGTCAGGCTCGCTTGTCATGTTTATTTCGTGTGGGTTTGAAGAGATGGTATTGCGTTCCTGGTATTGTTGCACCAGTTCCAAGGTGTTGTCTTTGGAGTTGCCATCAACGATGATATGTTCTATGAATGGATAGTCTTGTCTTTCAACGCTGCGCAATGTGCGGTAGAGCAAGTCGGCGGCGTTGTAGGTGACGGTAGCCACGGATATTTTGATAGGTAAAGCAGCGTCATTCATGGTTGTGGGTGATGATAGTGTTGTATATTTCAACATATTTCGCGGTGATATTCCGTTCGTCGTAATGACTGACGGCGAAAGCGCGCGCCGCTTCTTGAACGGTTGTTTGATTGCATTGGTTAAAATACCAATCCAATCCGTTCGCCATGTCATCAAAGTCTTTGGGGTGGGCGAGATAGCCGTTTTCAAGATGGTTTATCATTTGAGGAATACCACCGATGGCCGAGGCGATGCAGGGAACGCCGCAAGCCATTGCTTCCGCTATGGTATTCGGCAGATTTTCCTGGAGTGAAGGCATGAAGAAAACATCGCAGGCATTGTAAATGGAGACCATGGTCTTCTCATCCCCGATGTATCCCATGTCGTAAACATGGTAAGGGAATTCATTGATGATGGTGTCCGCTTCTTTGCCTACGGCGACAATTGCCATTTTGTTCTGCATTTCAGGGTGCAGTTGATGATAGAGACGGCAAGTATCTATGAAATAATTGATGCCTTTTGCGGGTGTCGTTGTTTTGAAGGCACTGAAAAGAACGAGTTTTTTATCTTGAGGCAGTCCGTTGGCTTTGCGCGCCGCTGTTTTGTCCGTTGGCTTGAAAATGTTTGTGTTGAGAGGATTGGGAATGTCCGTTATTCTTAGTCCGCGAATAACTTGACTCTGTCTGGCTTCATTTGCCATCCATTTGCTGCAGCCGATGAAATAAATATTGGAGTTCTTGAACAGTTTTTCTTTCTTCATCATTACTTTCTCTGACAGGTCGTGTGCATGAGGTTGGGTAAGCAGGTCACATTCTCGGCAGTGGGTAGTGAAATTGCGGCAATTCCGTGCGTGATGGCAGATACCCGTAAAGGGCCACATATCGTGCAAGGTCCATACAATCGGTTTTCCGGATAGGATAATCTTTCTTATGCCTTTTAGGGAAAGCATTCCTTGGTTTATCCAATGAAAGTGAATGATGTCGGCCTCTTTGAATTCGGGGAGTGACGTGATGTCTGTTCCGTGCGAGGCTGTGTCGATGTCGAACAGGTGTTTGCGTGTAAAACCATTGTTAGCCCAAATGAGAAAGCGTTCTATCAGAAAATTCAGTTGTGTCTTCCATGCCGGGCGCAATTCCACTATGGTGGGATTATCGCTTTCCTTTTTACAGACAAGCATTTTCGTTTCAACTCCACGGCTGATCAAAGCATCGCGAAGTCTTGCCGCGGCAATGGCAGCCCCCCCTCTCTTTTCAGAAGTGTTGATGATGAGTACTTTCATGTTTATAGTTTTCAGCAAATTTGTTGCGTTAATATTTTCAGCAAAGTTAATGCAAATGTATCAATACTGAAGACAAAACAGAAGATAAGTTTTTATGTAAACCGAAAGCGAGGCAATATTTGCCTCGCTTTCGGTAAAAACTTTTAGGAGTTGATTATTTTCCTTTAGGAGTATCTTCGTTTTGGTGACGGCGGTTGCCGCGTTCTCCATGTTTCTGTGGACGCTCGCCGCGTGGTGGTCTCTGTGGCCGTTCTTGGTGTTCAGTATATTCAGCGGGTTTTTCAAGCAATACCCGGTGGCTGAGTCTGAATTTTCCCGTCTTTTCATTGATTTCAAGGAGTTTCACCTTAATGATGTCACCTTCTTTGATACCGGTTTCTTCAACAGTTTCAAGACGTTTCCAATCCATTTCGCTAATATGGAGCAGACCTTCACGTCCCGGCATGAATTGGACGAAACAACCGTATGGCATGATGCTCACAACTTTGGCGTCATAGATTTCTCCAACTTCGGGAATGGCCACAATTGCGCGTATCTTGGCGATGGCTGCGTCAATGCTTTCCTTGTTGGGAGCGCTGACTTGAATTTTACCGACGCCATCCACCTCGTCAATGGTAATGACTGAACCCGTTTCTTCCTGCATTCCCTGGATAATCTTTCCACCCGGACCAATGACAGCCCCGATGAATTCCTTGGGAATGGTAAGCTGCTCTATGCGCGGAACATTTGGCTTGAATTCAGCGCGTGGTTCGCTGATACATTCGGTAATCTTGCCGAGGATGTGTTCTCTGCCCGCTTTTGCCTGCATCAATGCTTTTTCGAGGATTTCGTAGGACAGACCATCGCACTTGATGTCCATTTGCGTTGCGGTCAAACCTTTAAGGGTTCCAGTCGTCTTGAAGTCCATGTCTCCCAAGTGGTCTTCATCACCGAGGATGTCGCTCAATACGGCATACTTGTCCTCTCCCGGGTTTTTGATGAGCCCCATGGCAATGCCGGAAACGGGTTTTTTCATTGGAACGCCTGCGTCCATTAACGCCAATGTGCCTGCGCATACTGTTGCCATTGAAGAAGAGCCATTGGATTCAAGGATTTGGGAAACCAAACGTACTGTATATGGGAAGTCTTCAGGAATCTGTCCTTTTAGTGCGCGCCAAGCCAGGTGGCCGTGTCCAATTTCCCTACGTCCAACGCCGCGTTGGGCTTTTGCTTCACCGGTGCAGAAAGGTGGGAAATTGTAGTGAAGCAGGAAACGCATGTAGCTTTGGTCAAGTACATCATCAACCAATTTTTCATCCAGCTTGGTTCCAAGTGTACAGGTACTTAGTGACTGTGTTTCACCGCGGGTGAAAATAGAAGAACCGTGAGGAACGGGAAGCGGACTTACTTCGCACCATATTGGACGTATTTCCGTGGTTTTACGTCCGTCAAGTCGCTTGCCTTCGTCAAGAATGCAGCGGCGCATCGCATCGCGTTCAACGTCGTTGTAATAACGGTCGATGAGGGCGTTCTTTTCTTCGAGTTCTTCAGGGGTCAGTTCAGTGTGGTTTGCGGCATACGCGACTTTGAAATCTTCGCGTATTTGTTCAAACCCGTCTTCACGTCCATGCTTGTCTGCAAGGCCGCTTGCGGAAAGAGCGTATGCTTTTTCATAGCAGGCTTTGCGACATTCTTCGCGCAAAGCTTCATCGTTGATTTCATGGTTGTATTCGCGTTTGATGTCCGTGCCGAGTTCTTTCGACAGTTCTTTCTGTAGTTGGCACATGGGCTTGATGGCTTCGTGTGCGCACTTGAGCGCCTGCAATAGATCTTGTTCCGAGACTTCGTCCATCTCACCTTCAACCATCATGATGTTTTCATCGGTGGCGCCAACCATGATGTCCATGTCGGCTTTCTTCAGTTGTTCAAAAGTCGGGTCAATGATATATTCTCCGTCAACGCGTGCTACGCGTACTTCTGAAATGGGTGCTTCGATTGGGATGTCAGAGCAAGCGATGGCTGCGCTGGCAGCAAAGCCTGCGAGTGCATCAGGAATGTCAACACCGTCGGAACTGATCAACATGATGTTGACAAATACCTCTGCGTGGTAATTGCTTGGGAATAGTGGTCGCAATACGCGGTCCACCAGGCGGCTGGTAAGAATTTCATAATCCGAAGCGCGGCCTTCACGCTTGGTAAAGCCGCCCGGGAAACGTCCGGCTGCTGAATATTGTTCTTTGTAGTCGCACTGCAGTGGCATGAAATCAGTGCCGGGTACTGCATCCTTTGCGGCACATACAGTGGCAAGCAAAACGGTGTTGTTCATTTTCAATACGGCTGAACCATCGGCTTGCTTTGCCAATTTTCCTGTCTCAATACTGATGGTACGTCCATCAGGAAGTTGGACAGTCTTCGTAATTACATTCATCTTCGTCAAATAATTTTATTGTTTTCTACTTCGTCGTTCAAATGTTCTACAAAAGTACGAAAAAACTTGCCATTATGGTGAATGAAAACATCACAAAAGAATGTGTTCTGTTGATTTTGTCATTATTTGACGAAATGATGACAGTGCAGATGTCATTCATCAAATATTCTTGTATGATGGATTTAACCCGTTCTGTTGCCATGTCTACTTTTTGTAGCCGACTGGATTGTTCATGATGGGAATCTGAAATGTGCTGAGATTAAGGAGTTTTTGGATGCTTTCAGTGTCCATTGACGCGCGGGGTACAGTGGCGAGACCTGTGGCGGCGCAGAATAGGTTAATGTTTTGGCTTACGTTGCCTACGTCCACGCTTGCCATCATGTATGTGCGTTTGTTGGGTTCCTGCTCGCTGTTTCCTTTTTGGAATTTAGTCAAGTCGCTTACCAACACAAGACTGATGGGGGCTGACATTACGTATGTTTGAAATCCTGCGACAAGTTTGCGATGGTCGCCTGTGACTATCTGTTTCAGCGCATGTGTCTTTGGCAAATATTCGCTTACGCCTTCTGCACTGAAGACGTAGATGGTGACATCCTGCAGGTTGAGTGCTGAAGGCGCCGTGCGACGCCCCTCGTCGTTGTTGATGCCGCAAGCTGACCAAAGTAAATCCGACAAGTCCTGCTCTGCAAGCATTTTTGTGTCAAATTCACGAACGGAACGTCTGACGGACAAGGTTTTCATCAACGATAAGCCGCGGTCTTTACTTGGGGTGGGCAGTTTGGTTTCTTGTGCAAAGGAAGGAAGAACAAAGAGTGCCAAGATGTACATCAAAATGTGTTTTTTCATGATATATTGTGTTTATACTCAAAGCAAAAATACGGATAAAAATTTGAAAAAACAGAGAACGAAGAAAAAATATTGAATAAATTTTGACAATGATAAATTAATGCCTACCTTTGCAGCAATAAGATAAGTAAACAGAGGATTCCGATGTACGGCATCGGGATTCTTTTATTTTTTGACATTAATTAAAATAGGATAAAGATGGCTTATATGTCTAAAGAGGGTTATGCCCAGATGGTAGCCCAATTGAAGAAGATGGAAACGGTGGATCGTCCCGCTGCTTCCGCCGCGATAGCAGAGGCTCGCGACAAGGGGGATTTGTCGGAAAACAGCGAATACGAAGCCGCGAAAGAGGCTCAGGTCATGCTGGAAATGAAGATCAACAAGTTGAAAGCAACATTGGCAGAGGCAAAGATTATTGACAAGAAACTGCTTTCAAGAGATTCCGTGCAGATATTGTCTACCGTGGAAATGGAGAATGTCCAAACGGGCATGAAGATGAAATATACCATCGTTTCGGAGAGCGAGGCCAATCTGCGCGAGGGGAAGATTTCATCTACTACACCTATAGCCCAAGGACTTCTTGGCAAGAAGGTTGGCGAGGTGGCTACAATTAACGTGCCTCGCGGAGTGATGCAGTTGAAGATTACCAACATCAGTTACGAATAAATTATGGCAACAATTTTCACAAGGATTGTCCGTGGTGAGATACCCAGTTACAAATGTGCGGAGAACGATGAATTCTATGCGTTTCTCGATATTAATCCATTGAAAAAGGGTCACACCCTGGTCGTTCCCAAGCGGGAGGTGGATTACATTTTCGATTTGGACGACGATGAATTGGGTCGCATGCAAATTTTTGCAAAGAAAGTGGCCGCTGCTATCAAGCGGGTGTTTCCGTGCCGCAAAGTCGGCCAGGCTGTTTTGGGACTTGAGGTCAATCATGCTCACATTCATTTGATACCTCTCAATAACGAAGGAGATATGCTCTTCAATGCTCCAAAATTGAAATTGACAGATGAAGAATTCAAGCAGATTGCGGCCGACATCCTCTCAAAGTTTAACGCCGCTGAGTAATTTAGACGCTTGAAAGGTGTGAAATTCCTTCATATCTTGAAAAATCACCAATCTTTTCAATTATTGACGAAAAGTTGGTGATTTTTTTGTAGATTTGCCTTATATTTGGCTTTGCCAAACAGCTTTTTATTAATCATTAATGATGACAATATGAAACAAACGATTTTTGTGTTTTTTTCTGTTCTTTCATTATGCAGTTGTTCTACGCAGCGTGTTTCCATTTTGAATGAGTTGGATGCCTACAAGGCAGAGTTTACGGAATGGCCCACCCATGTTCCTACGGATAAGACACCCGACGCCCCTTTGGCGGGAAATGGTGACATTGGTTTGACCATGAAGACAGCCAAGGATGGCATGACGTTTTACGTTGGAAAGAACGATTTTTGGCGTGCCTTGCAGTCCTATCCTGAAGGCGGCCTTGCACTTCCGGGCGCCTTGCAGCTGAGTTCTGACATCATATCAACGGGTACCTATCATGCCGAACAACTCCCCGGCAGCGCCGAGGTTCGCGCTTCTTTTACGCACCCTGAAAACAAGATGTCCGTAACGGCCTGGGTGTCGGCCACGGACAACAAAGTGGTCTTGGAGTTGGAAGCCGAAAAAGAAATGACATTGAATGTGGCTTTCTTGCCGACAAAAGACGGACTGTTGAAATCCATAGTGGAGCAGGGGACGGAGAAGGGCTGCAGCTGGATGACGAGAAGTTTCAGCGGAGACCCGCGTCTCCAATGGAACTCTCATGTGGCGTTGGCATTGAACCATGCGGTAGGGTCAATCACGTTGAAACCAGGAAAGAAACAGACGTTGGTACTCGCCGTATATACCAATATCGATACACCGCAATGGAAGACAAAGGCGTTGTCGGAAGCAGAGGCTTGCCGTGGAAAAGACATGAAATCCCTGAAGAATGCGCATCGTCAGTGGTGGGCGGATTTTTGGAGTCTTTCTCATGTGACAATCAGCGATGCGTGGTTGGAACGCTATTATTACCAATCCCAGTATTTGCTGGCTTGCAGCAGCAGGACCGGAAAAATTGCGCCTGGACTTTGGGGGGCTTTCATTAACAGCGATGTAACGGCATGGGCGGGTGATTTTCATTTAAACTACAACTATCAGTCACCTTATTGGGGTTGCTACTCCAGCAATCAGATTTGCTTGACGGAAAACTATGACCAACCATTGTTGGACTATATGGAGAAGGGCAAGTCTTATGCGCAGGTGCTGCTGGGTTGCAAAGGTTTGTATTATCCGGTCGGCATCGGTCCGTTCGGTCTTTCTTCCGCGGCTTGGCCCGACACGGACGAGAAGATGAAAGCCAGTTATGGTTACTCCGACCATCTGCTCGATGGTGGGAACATGTTTTGGGGTCAAAAATCCAATGCCTCTTTTGGCGCCATCAACATGATGATGCGCTTTTACGCCACATGGGACAAGGCTTATGCCCGACGCATTTATCCCTATATCTTGGGTTGCGCAGAATTTTGGAAGGATTTCTTGGTAAAGCGCAATGGAAAGTACGAATCGGTAAACGACACTTTCCATGAAGAGTGGCCCGGAAAGGGAACAGACAACGACATCAATCCGATGTGTTCTTTGGGACTCATAAGAATGGTGATGCGCGGTGCGTTGGACATCAGTGACTTGTTGGGTGTAGATGAGCAAAAGAGAGCCGGTTGGAATGAAATAATGGAAAACTTGAGCGATTATCCCGTGGGACGTACCAACGAAGGAAGACTTAGTCTTAAAGGTTTTGACCGTAGAGGCGTGGATGCCAAGAGTGAAGATTTCAAGCCGATAGGTCTCAACCGCATTCACATGCATGGCGTACTCATACCTCCTATGGTCTGCGGTCCTTTGACGAATGAGGAATTTAGTCGCATCATGTTGGATGACATGAACCATTGGGTGAAAAGGAACGGAAGAGACTGGGGCGATTCCATGGGCAATGGTGTAGAAACAGTGTATGCCGGTGCCGCGCGTTTGGGTTTCGAGCCTGAGAAAATCCTGTCATATTTGAAGGAGCGTATTCAGATGGCGAGTTATCCCAATTGCTACATTTGGGCAGATGGCGGAGGCATTGAAACCTTGGCTGCCGTTCCCTTTACAATCAATGAGATGTTGATGCAAAGTTTTGAGGGTATTTTGCGCATTTTTCCTTGTTGGGTGCTGTCGCAGGATGCCTCTTTCCGTCATTTGCGTGCCAATGGCGCTTTTCTTGTTTCATCTTCCATTAAAGGTGGAAAGATTGGCGAGGTGGAATTGTTGAGCGAGCAGGGGAGACCTTGCAAAATGGAGAATCCATGGGGGGAGAAATCCGTTCTTGTTCGTCATTCCAATGGTAAAATGGAGGAATTTCAAGGGAGGTTTGTAGAGTTTAATACTCAAAAAGGTGAAATACTCAAGATTTCATGCAAAAAGTAGGAGAACATATAAATTGCTTTATTGTGAAAAAGATAATTTTATTTTTGGCGGTGTTTTTCGCCTTGGTAGTCCAAGCGGAAACCATACATTGGCATAATCCATTGTCAAGCGGTGATCCTGCGGTATGCGGGCGTGCCTGGAACAAGGAAATAGGGAAAAGTTATGCCAGGATGCCTGAACGCTTCAAAGAGAAAGTGTCCGGGGCGGTTTGGAACCTATCACGAAATTCAGCGGGCATATATATCTTGTTCAATACCAATGCCCGGAAAATTCAAGTTCGTTATACGTTGGCGAACAGTCTGCCCACTTATCCGAACATGACACCCGTCAACCATTCCGGGGTTGATTTGTATGCAACGGATCATAAGGGAATGCGTCACTGGATTCCGAATCAGATGAATTATGACCTAAGGGCGTCGGGTGATACGGCAAAATTTGTATATACTGACGTGCTGATTCCTGAAAGTGGCAGCAAGGGTTTCGATTATGTGCTTTTCTTGCCCACATACAACACGGTAAAGTTTCTCGAAATCGGTGTGGAAGATACTTGTACATTCTCTTTTCTTCATGAAGCGGAGAAACCGGTAGTATGTTATGGCACCTCCATCTGTCAAGGTGCTTCGGCGAGCCGACCGGGCATGATATGGTCCAATATCTTGATGAGAGATACTTTTGTGCCTTTCATCAATCTTGGTTTTTCCGGAAACGCTTTGATGGAACCCGATGTGTTCGATGCCTTGGCGGAGATTGACGCCCGTGTTTTTATCATTGACTGCATTCCCAACAGTTTCAAATTTGAGGGAAACAGCACCACGATAGAGGAACGTTTTCCAGCCGGTATCAAGAAACTTCGCAGTAAGAGCCATGCTCCCATCATCATTGCGGAGTGCATTGTTGCCAAGGATGATTTGTTCGTGTCTCAGAAGGACGCACGCAAAGTGAGAGCGAATGCTATTCTAAAAAATATTTACCGACAGTTGAAGGCAGAAGGTGTCAAGAACCTTTATTATGTGACTGCGGAGGATTTCGCCTTGACGCGTGATTGTTTCTTGGAAGGTACGCATCCGAATGATTTGGGAATGGTTCTTTATGCCAAAGCCTATGAAAAAGTCTTGGCTAAGATTGGATTAAGGTCTAAAAGTAAATAGGGTTTACGGGTTACAAAACATACATTATATTCAACAATAACATGTGGAACAATGGGTGAGAAATCTTTAAATAGAAAAAACAAGCGGCAGTTGGCGGCTTTGGTGATGGAACTATTTCAGAAAAATCCCGAACAAGCGTTTAGTTTGACCGACATTTCGAAGATGTTGGGATTGAAGACACATCCTCTCAAGATGTTGTGTTCAGACATTTTGGAGGATTTGGTGATAGACGATTTTATCAGTATCAACAAAAGCCATTGTTATCAACTCGCCTTACGTCAGCAGGTAATGGAAGGTGTGTTCCAACGAAAACGCAATGGGCACAATGTTTTTCTCCCTGATGGTGAAGAGAAGGGTATTTTGGTAATGGAGCGCAACTCTGGTAACGCACTTGACGGAGATCGTGTGAAAGTGATGCTTTTGGCGCGTCGCCGTAACCATGCGTGCGAAGCGGAAGTGATGGAGGTAATCAAAAGAGCCAAGGAGCGTTTTGTCGGTGAACTGCGTGTGGAGCGCAACTATGCGTTTCTCTTGACCAATGACCGAATATTGTCATCAGACATATTCATCCCCAAAAACAATCTTAAGAAAGGAAAAACGGGCGACAAGGCAGTGGTCGAAATTGTCGATTGGCCTGAAGACCAAAAGCACCCGGTAGGGAAAGTTGTTGATATACTCGGAGCAAAGGGTGACAACAATGCGGAGATGCATGCCATACTTGCTGAGTATAACCTTCCCTATGCTTATCCCACGGCTGTGGAGACTGCCGCCAATGCCATTTCTGACAACATCCCTTCCACGGAAATTGCCTCGCGCGAAGATTTTCGGGATGTCTTGACCTTTACCATCGATCCACATGACGCCAAAGATTTTGACGATGCTATCTCTTTGCGGTCGTTGGGAGACAGAGTGTGGGAAGTAGGCGTCCACATTGCAGATGTTACCTATTACATCAAGGAAGGCAGCGTTTTGGACAAGGAGGCATTCAAGCGCGCCACCAGTGTTTACCTTGTGGACAGAACCATTCCGATGTTGCCTGAACGCTTATGCAATTACTTGTGTTCTTTGCGTCCACAGGAAGACAAACTGACATATAGCGCCATTTTCAAGATGACGGAAGATGGCGAGGTCTTGGACTGGCATCCAGCCCGGACTGTGATTTGCAGTAACCGACGTTTTACCTACGAAGAGGTCCAGTACATTTTGGAACAAAACGGTGAAGCCTCACCCGAAGATTTGGTGCTTCCAGGCGAACACCCCGCGCTTGTCAAACCTAATTCCGATGGTACGCTTGTAGGCGAATACGCTGCGGAATTGGTTACGTTGAATCGCTTGGCGAAAAAGTTACGTTCAGGACGTTTTATTTCCGGTTCTATTTCATTCAACCGGGGTGAAGTGCGTTTTGAAATTGATGAAAAAGGTCATCCCGTCAGCACCTACATGAAGGTTGCGAAGGATGCCAATAAACTGGTTGAGGAATTCATGTTGCTGGCCAATAGATATGTTGCCGAGTTGATAGGGAAAGTTGAGCGTGGACAGAAACCCAAGCCTTTCGTCTATCGCATACACGATGTACCCGACTTGGAAAAGCTTGAGAAATTGAGTGCTTTCGTGGCTCGTTTTGGTTATGTTCTTCGAACCGACGGTTCCAAAGATGAAATCAACGCCGGCATCAACAAATTGCTTGCGGACGTACAGGGAAGACCCGAAAAAGACGTGATAGAAGATGTCGCATTGCGTTCAATGATGAAAGCCAAGTATTCGACGCATAATATTGGGCACTATGGCTTGATGTTCCGTTACTATACCCATTTTACCTCTCCCATTCGCCGTTATCCCGACCAAATGGTGCATCGGTTGCTTTCGCGTTATTTGGATGGAGGTCGTGGCTTGAACCAAAACAAACTTGAGGAAGATTGTGAACACTGTAGTGCCATGGAACAATTGGCGGCTTCGGCAGAGCGCGCAAGCATCAAGTACAAGCAGGTTGAGTTCATGAAGGACAGGTTGGGTCAAGAGTTTGAAGGCAAAATTAGCGGTGTGAGTGAGTTCGGTTTCTATGTCCTGCTTGACGACAATAGTTGCGAAGGAATGGTGTCCTTACATTCCCTGAAGGATACGGACTATTATGAATTCGACGATCGCAATTACCGTTTGGTGGGACGTCGCAAGCATCACATGTATTCTCTTGGTGACAGGGTGAAAATCCGTGTGACGGGTACCGACTTGGACCGCCGCCAAATTGATTTCGAATTGGTTGATCGTTTGAAAAAGTAATGGGAAAAAGTCCTGGTTTCATCAAGAAACCAGGACTTTTCCATGTGGCGTGAAACTTTTGTCAAAGACAATCCATTGTTAGCCTCATTACCTTGCCATTATGCGTTTGGGATTCAACCAATGTTCGTACAACCACAAGGCAATGCAGTAGAAGAGGATGGCTGATATCCAACCGAAAACGACGTCAATGGCATAATGCGCTCCGATGTAAACGGTTGAAAGGCATAGAATGATGTAAAATGGAAGAATGGCGCAAGCTAATTTTTTGGACATCTTGTATGCCAGCCAAATGAGAATGGTGGAAAGTCCAACGTGAGAACTTGGAAAGGCGGCAATGGGGCGTTCTCCACCATGCAGGGCGTCTACCATGCAGCCAAATAGCCCGCTGTCTGCGTGTGTCCACGTCAATTCAGGGTGGTGGAGGAAATAATCACCAACTTGTGGGAAAATGCCGGATGTGATTTGTTTCATACCTACTACAGGGTAATAAAATTGCGGTCCGGAGACTTGAACAAACAAATATACAAAATAGTAAAGCATAAAGGAACAAAGCATGATGGTAGCCGTACGTTCAAAACGCTGATAGCAGAACAGAATGGCCCAAAGCGGCACAATTATGATGATGGGAAAATAAGAAGCATATCCCATGTTGAAAAGTTCACTCCAAAAGTTTCCGTTGCAAATTATGCTGAATTCAACGGCAGGTTGGCAGTTGAAGAGTACTTGGTCGATGTGCGCAAAGGTGGGGTCCAAATTCGGCATGATTTTGACGATGTTGTAAATGTCCGGGTACCAATATCCCAACCATGCAATTTGATGAAAGATGCGAATGTCATAGCTAAGATTGCAGGGGAGTTTCTTATACACCCGCCAAAGAATGCAAGTGCCGCCGGCGATGATGAGACGATGCTTTACGGGGTCGGCAATGCTTCCGATGGAATCGTGCCATATAATCAACAATATTAATGTGAAAAAGAGATAGAATAGGGTAATCTTTTCTATTCCGAGAAACCCTTTTTCGGGATTGTCGTGACGCTTGAGAATTGTTGTTAAATCCATTTTTCTTGTTTATACCATGCGATGGTTTGTTTGACTCCTTTTTTCAAATCATACTGTGGCTGGAATCCAATGGCTTGCGCGGGGCGGATGTTGCAGCACCAGTTGCGTTGCTTGAGTATGTTGTATTTATCATTGTTGAATATGGTAGGCTTGTTGGTCAGAAGACTTAATTTTTCGGAAATGCAACAAATCAGACGAAGCACGCACAAGGGGATGGTGATGCGAAGGACATAATTGATTTTTAATTCTTTTTGAATGAGCCGGCCGAACGTACGGCTGTTGTAGGTCTTCCCATCGGACAAGTGGTAAATGCCGCCTATGTCGCCGCGGTTTATCGCAAGGAACATCGCTTCCACCAAGTCTTTGACATAGATGAAGGTGATTTCTTGTGCCTTCATGCCCACGGCGCAGTCAATGTGCCGCTGTATGCTCTTGACCATAAGAAAATAGTCCTTTTCGCGCGGTCCGTAAACACCTGTAGGCCGCAGGATTACGACGGGAAACCCTTTCATTCCAGTCAGCGCTTTTTCCGCGGAAAGTTTGCTTTTTCCGTATTCTGTGTTTGGGCGTGGCGTATCTTCTGATGAAATGGGTGGATATAGCATCATGCCGTCTTCATTCTTTTTCAATTCTTCGTGTATGGCTCCGCAAACACTGAGTGAACTGATGAATATGAAACGGGTTGGAATCATATCCAAATTCTGCAGTAAGTGAGCGAAGGTGCTCGTTCCTTCATGATTGATACGGTTGAAATCGTTTTTGTTTTTGGCTTTCGTGATGCCGGCGGCATGGATGATGTAATCCCATTTCCCATGAACTTGCTTGAATGTAATCAATTCCTCTTGAAGTAGGTTTTGATTGCTCATGTCAAGTTGGATGAAACGTATGCGTGCATCGGAAAGCCATGCATGACTGCTTGATTTGCGTACTGCCGCCCATACCTCAAATCCAAGTTCCAATGCGCGTTCTACCGCAAAACTGCCAATGAATCCACTGGCACCCGTTATTAAGATTTTTTTGGCTTCGTTATTTGCCATTGTAGGAAATATATGTTTCTCAAGTGATTAATAAAATTAAGCAAAGATACATAGAATGAGCGTGATGAAAGGTGTTTTTTTGCAGAAATGCAAAATTGTGAGGGTGAATATTTCTTTTTCAACAAAAATGCTTAAAAAAATGAGAATTTTATGTAAGTTTGCAGTTGAATTGTTTGTAGTGGCATAATATTTTTATTTACCTAATTTAATAATTTTTAGTATGAATCGTGTATTATTATTTGCTGCGGGAGCTTTGATGATGTTGGCTTCATGCGGTGGAAACAACAAGAACCAGTGCAATTGCCAGTGTAATTGTGGTTGTGACAAGTGTTGCTGCAACAAAGATGATTCAGCAAAAGAGGCACCTGCTGCAGATTTCGAGATTGTAGAAAACCCAACCGTTGATTTGAGTACTTACAAGCAGGATGCAGATGGCTATTATGTTCTCTTTGATGGTTCAAGCCTTGATGGTTGGAGAGGTTATGGACAGGATGCCGTTCCCACAAGTTGGGAAAATGCCGATGGTGCCATTCACTTGAAGGGTTCCGGAACTGGTGAAGCCCAGGCGGAAGGCGGAGGCGACATATTGTTTGCTCAAAAGTTCACCAATTTCACCTTGGAGTTGGAATACAAGGTTTCCAAAGGTGGCAATTCAGGTATTTTCTATTTGGCTCAGGAAGTTAAGTTGCCTGATGGTTCATTTTTGCCAATATGGCAGAGTGCATCGGAATATCAGGTTCTTGACAACGAGAACCACGTTGATGCTCAGTTGGGTGTCGATGGCAATCGTCAGTCGGCTTCATTATACGATATGATACCGGCAAAGCCGCAGAACGCAAAGCCTTTCGGAGAATGGAACAAGGTTAAGATTGTTGTGTTCAAAGGTACGGTTATTCACTATCAGAATGATGAGAAGGTTTTGGAATACCATCTTTGGACTCCAAAATGGAATGAAATGTTGGATAACAGCAAGTTTTCCAAGGAAGGTGATTTTCCCTTGGCAAACGTGTTGTTGAAAGAAGAAGGCAAGAATGGCGGCTATATCGCATTCCAAGACCATGGTGATGACGTATGGTACCGCAATGTCCGCGTCAAGGTAATGGATTAGCAATTAGTCATAGCTTTATTTCAGTATGAAAAAGTTTTTGTATTTTCCGTTGCTTTTGTTGCTTTTCGCAACCAGTCTTCCGGTTTCAGCCAAGTCAGCCAAGAAAGAGGTTTCTCTCCAGTTGTATTCCATTCGTGAATTGCTCGGTACTGCTGACAAGTATGCCAAGAACCATGTCGAGGTATTGAAAAGTTTGGCGGCAATGGGATATACCTCAGTCGAGGCGGCGAATTATGGCGATGGCAAGTTCTATGGCGTTCCGGCCAAGCAATTCAAGGCAGATGTAGAAGCGGCAGGCTTGAAGGTGTTATCTTCCCATACAACGCGCGGTTTGTCCGATGCCGAGTTGAAAAATCATGATTTCACCGCCGCTTTGGCATGGTGGGATGCGTGCATTTCCGCTCATAAGGAGGCTGGCATGAAATACATCGTCACTCCTTGGTCAAGTGTTCCCAAGACCATTGCGGATCTCCAAACATTGTGCGATTATCATAATGAAATCGGCAAGAAGTGCAAGGCGGCGGGCATTCTGTATGGTTATCACAACCATTCTCATGAGTTCAGCAAAGTGGAGGAAAAGGAAGTCATGCTCGACTACATGATTTCACATACCAATCCCGAATATGTGTTCTTTGAAATGGACGTATATTGGGCTGTAATGGGTCAGGCAAGTCCTGTACAATATTTCAAGAAATATCCCGGACGTTTCACACTTCTCCATATCAAAGACAGATGCGAGGTAGGGCAGAGCGGAATGGTTGGTTATGACGCCATTTTCAAAAATGCGAAGATTGCAGGATTAAAGGATATCGTTGTAGAACTTGAAGGCACCGAAGGTGCGCCTATCATGGAAGGTGTTCGTACAAGCGTTAATTATTTGTTGGAATCTACTTTTGTAAAAGCTTCTTACTCAAAGTAAACCATTTTTCCTAAATCTTTTTGTCGCTTTGACAAAAGAGCCCCGAAGTTGTACACAATTTCGGGGCTCTATTGTGCAAGCCGATTTTTGGTGTGTAACGGTGTTTTGAGGCCGAAGGCGTATCATATCGCAACAATTCTTTTGATTGCTAAAACCCATTGAAAATGCTGTTTACGCTGTGCATATAGGTTGGAATGGAAGTGACTTTTGGCAATGCGATTTTGGAGAATAAGAAAGTCCAAAAACAACGAGTCTGGCATTTGCCAGACTCGTATGGAAAGAAGCAAGTATAAAGTTTTAGAGTTCCTTTACTCTGATGTTGCGGTACCAAACATCATTTCCATGGTCTTGGAAACCGATTAAACCTTCATGATTGTCACCACCGCAGTTGTTCAGCAATTTGAAAGCAGATGGCCAAGCAGCCTCGCTGAATTTGCTATCCTGAAGAAGTGCGGTCCATTCCGGTGTCCATAATTTGTATTGTACAACTTGAACATCATTCTGATAGTGCGTAACGGTACCGTTTTCTACAACAATCTTGGTGGTATTCCACTGACCGAAAGGATTTTGGTTCTGTGGTTCTGCGGGAATCATGTCGTAGAGTGATGCAGATTGGCGGTTGTTGTTCTTGCCTAATTTTGCATCGGGATGGTTGGCGTTGTCAAGAATTTGATACTCCGGAGCGGATATATATATTGGCTCTAAGTTACCTTCTTCGTTAACGGCTTCCTGTGCAAGATAGAAGATACCAGAGTTGCCGCCTTCGGAAATTTTCCATTCAAGTTCCATGACAAAGTTCTTGAACTTGTGGGCAAAGATGATGTCACCACCTTCTCCCTCGACAGAAGTGTCAAATTTGAGACAGCCATCCTCAATCTTCCATTTTGCTGGCACATGGTCTTTTCCGTAACCTCTCCAACCGTTAAAAGAAGTGCCATCGAAGATGTTGATGAAACCTTTCTCCATGGCGAATTCAAAACTTTGGTTCTCTTCACCTTGCATGGTGGTTGAACAGTTGAGGCTTGCCATTTTTGAGGTACATGATACCATCATTCCTAATGCCACGCAAGCAATGGCGCAAATTAATTTTTTCATGTTGTTAGAAATTGTTATGCTATTATTCATAATATGCCGTAAATTTACAAACAGAAATTCATAAATGACACGTTTTTCATGAAAAAAACGTTTTTTTGTGTATGATTTGTGTTGAAAGTGTATGGTGACAGCATTGAAATGTATGAAAGAAGAAGAAAGGCAGGTGCAAAATACTTGGATTTCGTACCTACCTTATTTTTCACGGAGTGGTTGTATATTATAAATCTTTTCCGATGTCGCGGCGGTAGTATCTGTCGGTGTATTGAATTTTCTTTGCGTTTTCCATGGATTTGTCAAGTGCTTCGCCCTTGTTTACCCCATAGGAGGTAACACTGATGACGCGTCCACCGGCGGTGACGAGTTTACCGTCTTTAACGGCTGTGCCCGAATGGAACACGATGCTGTCTTCGATGTCGTCCAGTCCCGTAATCTCGTAACCTTTCTTGTATTCTTGCGGGTAGCCTCCGGAAACGAGCATGACGTTGACGGCAGCGCGTTCGTCAAAATCAATTTCACGCTTGTCAAGGTTACCGTTGACAACTCCTTCAAAGAGATCTACCAAGTCGCTCTTCAGGCGCGGCATCACGGTTTCGGTTTCAGGGTCGCCCATGCGGCAGTTGTATTCAATGACCATTGGTTCACCTTTCACGTTGATAAGTCCGAAGAAGATGAAACCCTTGTAGTCTATTCCTTCCTCAGCCAATCCTTCCACGGTGGGACGAATGATGCGCTCTTCCACTTTCTCCATCCATTTCTTGTCCGCGAAAGGTACGGGGGATACACTACCCATTCCCCCGGTGTTGAGTCCGCAGTCATATTCACCGATGCGTTTGTAGTCTTTCGCTTCAGGAAGAATCTTGTAATGTTTGCCGTCGGTCAGGACAAAAACGGAACA
>DCGD01000092.1:34096-34637 GCA_002315195.1 Prevotellaceae bacterium UBA1787
TTCAGGAATTCCTCAATGACCACACTTGCCGATGCGCCTCCAAACATACCTCCAATCATGTCGTTGAGTTCCTGTTTGGCTTGTTGTAGGGATTCGATGATAAGTACACCTTTTCCTGCGCACAGGCCATCAGCTTTCAGTACATAAGGCGCTTGTATGGTTTCAAGGTATTTAAGGCCTTCTTCTATGGTGTCGCCCGTAAAGGTTTTGTATTGTGCAGTCGGTATGTTGTGACGTTGCATGAAACCTTTCGCAAAATCCTTGCTGCCTTCCAATCGTGCCCCGGACTTTGATGGTCCGATGATGCCAACTTTCTTCAATGCCGGGTTGGAAGCAAAAAAGTCAACTATTCCTTCCACCAAGGGTACTTCGGGTCCCACAACGAGCATGTTGATTTCATTGTCAATGACAAATTGCGCAATGGCAGGAAAGTTGCTGACGCCGATGTTTACAATTTCCCCAAGACTTGCCATTCCAGGGTTTCCGGGTGCAATGAAGAGTTTTTCAGTCTTGGGACTTTGTGCGATTTTCCATGCCAAGG
>DCGD01000092.1:34686-42658 GCA_002315195.1 Prevotellaceae bacterium UBA1787
AATAAGAGTATTTTCATGTTTTGTATGATTAGTGTATGTTGTTTATTGCTTTGGTTTCAGAAAGTCTTCAAAATAGCGTGTGATGTGTTCATAAAGGTGAATGCGGTCCTTCCCCTGCATGTTGTGCCCATCTCCGGGGTAGGTGAACAAATCGGGGTGTGTGCCTCTGTCTTCACAGGCACGAATAAAAGATAAAGTGTGCTGTGGGACACATACCGGGTCGTTGTAACCAAAGACGATGAGGAGTCGCCCTTTGAGGTTGCCAGCCTTTAGGCAGAGATTGTTGTTTTTGTAGCCTTCGGGATTAGTTTGTGGGGTGTCCATGTAGCGTTCCCCATACATGATTTCATAATATTTCCAGTCAATGACGGGGCCACCCGCCACGGCGCATTTGAATATGTCGGGGTAAGTAAGCATGAGATTGGTTGTCATGAATCCACCGTAACTCCAACCATGTATGCCTATGCGCGTGGCATCAACGTAAGGGAGGGATTTAAGAAATTCCACTCCGCACATTTGGTCTTTCATTTCTTCCGTGCCCAATTGGCGGAAAGTGACATTTTCAAATTCCAGTCCCCGTTCACTGCTCCCTCGATTGTCCAGTACAAACACGACATAGCCCAATTGTGCCATGTATATTTCCCAGCCTCGATGTCCATAGCCGAAGGAAGCATTGACCAAACGTGTGTGTGGGCCGCCGTACACATATATGACAGTCGGGTATTTCTTGTTGGCGTCAAAATCCACCGGAAGAATGAGGCGATAGAATAGTTTTGTCTTTTTGTCTGCCGCTTGGATGGTTCCGAGTTTTATTTCCGGTACATTGTATTCTTGCCATGGATTGTCCGTTGTGAGCAGGCGCGTGCTTTTCTTTGACTTGACTTCTATGATGTCAATGCAGCGTGAAATTTCAGGTGCGTTCCATGTGTCAATGATGTGTGTGCCCGATGCCGATGCTTTGCCGGAATGAATGCCTTTCCCGTTGTCAAGACGTGTGAAACCTTCATTTTCAACGTTGACGGCAAACAGATTGTGTTGGATAGGCGAGCATCCTGTGGTATTTACAAGAACTTGTTTGGTTTTCGTATTGAAACCGAGGATGTCAAGGACTACTCCAAGAGGTTCGGTTGTGATTTTGCGAAGTGTGGTTTCTTCTTTGATGCTGTACAGATAGAGTTGGTCAAGATTCTCCTTGCGGCTCCAGTAGATGAATTTATCTGAATCCCAGGGAAGGAATGTCAATTCATGTTGAGGCTCAACGTATTTTGGATGCGTTTCTTCAAGAAGTTGTTTTTCAGGTTTACCTGTGGCTGCGTTGAACATCAGCAGTCTTGCATGATTTTGGTCTCGGTTGAGGTTGTAAAGCAGGACATGCTTGCTGTCGGGTGCCCAGGAAACGCAACAATAGTATTGGTCTGTATTGTCGCCGGTTTCAAGCCAAACGGTTTTTTCCAGTTTTGGATTGAAGATGCCAATGCTCACTTTATGACTCGTTTCGCCGGCCATGGGGTATTTGGTGGGAGCGGTGGAGGCTATGCGCGTGGATATGTCAACAAGAGGGTAGTCTGGCACCATGCTTTGGTCCATGCGGTAGAAACACAGCAAGTTTCCATCAGGACTCCAAAATGTACCTTTGTTTATTCCAAACTCGTTTCGGTGGACGCTTTGTCCGTAAACGATGTCTCGTGAACCATCTTGGGAAACTTGGTGTTTTTTGCCATCTTGGGTCAGTACGAAGAGATTGTGTTTCTCGTTGAAAGCGAATGCGCGCGAAGCCGGGTTCCAGTCTTGGTCACTGCAATCCACGGGAAATTGGAGGTTCCATTCGTTTCGTGCTTCCTTCCAGTTGTAAAGCACAAGATGTTGCTTGGTCTTGATGAGGGCGAGTGGTCTGTCTGCATACGGAAAGGAAATGGACTGCAATGTCGAAACATTATCAATGGCGTTATTTTTCAACGCCGAATTGCAAGCCTCCAATGTGAAGAGGTCTTCCCAGGAGTTTTTGCTTGTAAACCGCTCACATTTGTCTTTGTTCAACCGAATAAGTTGGTCGCCCCACCACACCAAACGCAAGTTCTTGGGTTGCATCTTTTGGTAGGTCGTGCCTCCCGGAATAAGATCGTCAAGGGTAATTGCTTTCTTTTGTGCCAAAATGGTAAGTGGGAAGAGAAAGAAAATTAACAAGCAAGTCTTAATCCTCATTGTAGCGGTTTGAAAAACGTTTATTATTTCTATCGCCCTTGAATTTGCTGTTTTGAGGTTTGCCGCCTTTGTTGAAAGACTGCCCTGCCTTGAAATTGTTTCGATTGCGGTTGTTGCTATCGTTGAAATCGTTATCTTTTTTATTCTGCTTGTCGCGTTGTGAGGTGAAATTTTTCCGTTCAAGACCATGTTCGGAATGTTGTTTGTCATCTTCATAACGACGTTCGCGGCTGCCTCGACTTTCTTTTTGTTGGCTTTGGACAAATTCGCGATGGCGTTTCATCATGTAGTAAGGGATTTCAGATTCACCTTCTTCCTCCTCTTTGTTGTTATAGGTGTTGGTAGGATTGCGATGTTGTTTGGGCTTTCGTTTGTTGGCGTTGCGCTCGCGTTCTTCATCTGTCTTGAGGATATTACCTTGTGAACGAAAGTTGTCCAATTTTCCGTCAAAAATTTGGTATTTGCGTAGTTCACAATCCAGTGCGCCATTGAAAAGAGGAATCTTTACGCTTGGTTTCAAACCAATTTGGTCGAAGGTCTCTTCATGGTAGCTGATGAGCCAGGCCTCGTTGCCGATGAATTGATGCTTAAGTTTTTCACCTATTTTTTTGTATAAATCCAGCAAGTCGGGCACGCTGATGCGTTCACCGTAGGGGGGATTCGTTACGATGATGGACTTTTCCGCAGGTTGCTTGAACAATACGATGGACTGTGCGGCAGCGGTTATTTCGGTTGCCACGCCTGCGGATTTGATGTTTTCCTGTGCAATGAGAATGGCGTTTTTGTCGATGTCGTATGCGTAAATCTTGTGATTGAATGGACGTTCATTGGAGTCATCGTTATAGATGGAGTCCAACAAATCCTTGTCGAAGTCTTTCCAATTTTCAAAAGCAAACTTTTGGCGGAAAACGCCGGGTGCGATGTTGCGTGCAATCAGAGCCGCCTCAATGGCAATGGTGCCTGAACCGCACATGGGGTCAATCAAGTCACATTCTCCATTCCAACCTGTCAGGAGTATGATACCTGCGGCCAAAACCTCGTTGATGGGACTCTCTACTGATGCTATGCGATAACCACGTTTGTGAAGGCTTTCACCTGAGGAATCAAGGGATAGCGTACATTCGTTGTTTGAAATGTGCATGTTGAACTTGATGTCCGGGTTGGTGACGCAGATATTGGGACGTTTCCCCGTTTTTTCACGGAAATAATCAACGATGGCATCTTTGACCTTATATGCCACAAATTTGGAATGTTTGAAATCCTCTGAATATACCACCGAATCAACGGCGAAAGAAGTGTCAAGATCCAGGAAATCATTCCAGTTGATGGCTTTGACGGCATCGTACACTTCATCGGCTGTGTTGGCCTTGAAAGTAGCTATGGGTTTGAGAATGCGAATTGCGGTGCGAAGACAGAAATTTGCTCGGTACATCATTTCTTTGTCGCCTGTAAATGCTACCATGCGGCGGCCGATTTCTATGTTTTCTGCCCCCAGGTTGCTAAGCTCCTTTGCCAAAATTTCTTCAAGTCCTTGAAATGTCTTGGCGATGAGTCTCGTTGGTTCCATTAAGATTTTTGAATGTTAAGTTTGTTGATTGAGGCGGAAACTTTTGTTTTGTTGCGTAATAATGGCAAGGGTTTCCGAATGAATAGTTCTCTTATAAGGTATGATGATAATGTGTTTTAAAACATATGCTGTTTGTTGGCTTGAACCACTTTGCCCTCGGCGGGTACGTCTTCCGTAACCCATACGTTGCCGCCAATGACCGCACCTTTTCCAATGGTGATGCGTCCCAAAATAGTGGCGTTGGAATAGATGATGACATCGTCTTCAATGATAGGGTGGCGTTTGATGCCTTTGATGGGATTGCCGTTTTCATCCAATGGAAAACTTTTGGCGCCGAGTGTTACGCCCTGGTAGAGTTTTACGTGATTGCCAATGATGGTGGTTGCGCCAATGACAACGCCTGTTCCATGGTCTATGGTAAAGTACGATCCTATTTCCGCCTCCGGATGGATGTCAATCCCGGTTTCACTGTGCGCCATCTCCGTGATGATGCGGGGAATGAGAGGAACGCCCAAAAGATGCAATAGATGAGCTACGCGGTAGTTTGTCAATGCCTTGATTATGGGATAGCAGCTGATGACTTCTCCGTAACCTGTTGCCGCTGGGTCACCGTTGAACGCCGCGATTACGTCTGTTTCCAGTATATGTCGGATGCGGGGAAGATTTTCAATGAATTGAAGGGCAATGCCGTTGGTTTTTTCTACTAAGTTTTTTCTGGTAGCGTCATCGCCATTAATGACTTGTGTTAGCAAGCCGGCTTCTATTTGTTCAAGAAGAAGCGTGTGGATACGTTCAATGTTGACGCCAACATGAAATTTCAGTGTGTTTCTGTCAATGCTTGGCTTTCCAAAATATCCGGGAAAGAAAACCGCCCGACATAAGTCAATGATTTCCTTCAATACCATTGCAGAAGGTATGGGATCGCTGTCCTTGCATTCGTGGAGAAATCCACTTTTTTCTAATTGTAAACAGTCTGACAACTCATCTACGGTATGGTTGAAAAGATGAGCTATTTTCTCGGAATTCATTGTCCTATTTCTTGTACTCTATTGGTTATATTAACAACGTGTGCAAAGGTAAAAAGAATATTTTGAAAATATCCATCTTAAAGAAAGGAAAACTGCATCTTTCATGGAAAAAAACTACACGTTTCGATTACGAAATCGGTTGGACGATAAAGATACAAAAAAGCCATGCTACGGGGAGCATGACTGAAAGGTGCAAAAAGAAAAAAGTTGGAACATACACTCCGTTTACGGAACATCCAAAAGCCTGTTCTTCAATTGAGGGTAAATGGTCAATTTCTCATTGCTTTTTCCGATGATGAACAAAGCGTCACTCCACTTTTCCTCTTCCTGACGGAACGATTTTGAAAAGTTTGTCTGAAGGGCGTATTTTGCATGGAACTTTCAAAGAGACGTGCTGACCTTTGCGGGCTGTTTCCACGCAGTTTAATTCATAACGTATTTCGTCCGCATCCAAATAGATGATACCAGTTGTCGGGCCTGTGATGCACAAATGGTCGCCTTGCATAAATTCCTCCGCTTCGATGACGAACTCCGCTACGCCAATTTTAGAGAAATGCTTTACTCCTTTGCCCACATATACTTTCTTTTCCGTCGCGCTCGAACCGTATTCCTTGTTCCATTCTCCCAAAGTCTGTCCTTGGTAGTAACCATCCCAAAATCCGCGGTTGAAAACCGTCTTTAACCGTTCGTCCCATGCGTCTTTCTTTTCTGATGTAAATGTTCCGTCAAGAACCGATTGCAAGGCTTCCTTATAGCATTTCACTACGGAATGAACGTATTCGGGACCTCTTGCGCGTCCTTCAATCTTGAATACGCGGACACCCGCCGCCATCATTTGGTCGATGAAACGTATGGTTTTCAAGTCTTTGGGACTCATGATGTATTTGTTGTCCACATCCAATTCCACTCCCGTTTCCCTATCGCGTACAGTATAAGCTCTCCGACACACCTGAAGACAGGCACCTCGATTGGCACTGTAGCCCAAGTTGTTCAGGCTTAGATAGCATTTCCCGCTTACCGCCATGCACAAGGCACCATGACAGAACATTTCTATGCGTATGCGTTCACCCGAAGGTCCACAGATGTTCTGCTCAATGATTTGTTGATGGATTTCCTGTACTTGTCGCAGGTTGAGTTCGCGCGCCAATACCACTACGTCTGCATATCGGGCATAGAATTTCAGCGCTTCTATGTTTGAAATGTTGAGTTGCGTGGAAAGGTGTATTTCTTGTCCTATGTCGGCGCAATATTGAAGAACGGCGACATCACTTGCAATGACGGCGGAGATGCCCGCCTGTTTGGCGGCATTGCAGATTTGCATCATCAATGGCAAGTCTTCGCCATAGATTATGGTGTTTACGGTCAAGTAACTTTTCACATCGGCCTCATTGCATATCCGTACTATTTCAATCAAGTCGTCAATGGTGAAATGTGCGGCGGAATGTGCGCGCATGTTGAGGCTTTCAATGCCGAAATAAATGGAATTGGCGCCGGCCTGGAGTGCTGCGTGCAAGGATTCCCACGAACCTGCCGGAGCCATGATTTCAAAGTCGGTCAATGGCAGGTTTCTTAAATCCATGTGTTCTATTTGTTGTGCCAAGTTTTCTTAATTTTAGTGTGATAAAAAAACAAGAGTTAAGGAATGGTCGCCTTAACTCTTGATGATTTATTTCTCGTCAGACTTGTCGGCTTCGATGCCAAGAAGTTCGACTTTGAAGATAAGGCAGGAATATGGCTTGATGCTTCCGGCTTCACGTGAACCATAGCCTAGTTCCTGGGGTATGTAAATTTCCCACGTTGAACCAACGGGCATCAGTTGGATGGCTTCTCCCCAGCCCTTGATGACTTGGCTGCATTTGAAAGTCATTGCCTTGTTGCGCTTGTATGAACTGTCGAAAACCTTTCCGTCAATGGTCTTTCCTTCGTAATTTACTTTGACGGATGAAGACTCGGTTGGTTTGGGTCCATTGCCTTGTTTCAAAATTTTGTATTGAACACCGCTCGGGAGTGTCTTCACGCTGTCTTTTTTTGCGTTTTCCGCCAGGAAAGCCTCGCCTGCGCGACGGTTCTCACCATATTTTTTTTCGAGCAATTGTGCGTGATAGTATTTCATCTGCCTGTTTGCGATGTTGGCCGCGCTGTCGGCGGAAAGCGTCAGTCCTTGTCCGGTGATGCCGGCGATGAATCCTTTCTTGTAGTCTTCCACACTGATGAATTCCTTCTTTGGTTCACCGGTAATCTGTTGGTTGACAGATGAGATAAACTGAGTGAGTACCTGCTGCCCCACCTGGAGACCTGCGGAGTAGGCCTGAAGTTTGGCATCTTTAGGATCTTTGAAATAATCTTGAATGCCACGCATGAAATCCGCCATGTGATTTACCGTGTCCACTTTCAACTGCTGTCCGATGTATGCTTTCAATCCCGCAACTTGAGCGATGCCCATTGCATAGCTGAAATCCTTGTTGCTGACGGTGTCCACCTTGACCTCTTCAGTTTTAGGGGCTTCGTTCTGCTTTTTCACCTTTCGGTTTTTAGCAGGCGTGCTGCTGACAGCAACAACTGCCAGCAGCACGAATAAAAGACGCAATTTCATTGCTGTTATTTCTTTACTTTGACAAGTGTCAACTTGAAGATAAGGGCGGAGAAAGGCTTGATTTGACCTGCAGCCGTTTCGCGAGAACCGTATGCCAAATCCTGTGGAATGTAAAGTTCCCACTCTGAACCTTCGGGCATCAGGGTAAGCGCCTCGGTCCAACCCTTGATCATCTGATTGACGCGGATTTCAACCGGCTTTCCGTCGTTGTTCTTGTCTGAACTGTCGAATACTTTGCCATCAATGGTTTTTCCTTCGTATTTTGCTTCTACAACGGAAGTATCAGCGGGGATGGGACCGTTGCCTTCCTTGATAACCTTGTACTGCAAACCGCTTTTCAAGGTCTTCACACCTTTCTTCTTGGCGTTCTCGGCAAGGAATTTCTCACCTGCCGCCTTGTTTTCTCCGTAAGTGGTTTCAAGATTTTTTGCGCGGAAATTTTCCATGCGTTCCTGAAGTTCTTTCTTGACCGTAGCTTCGGGGATGAGTGTCTTGCCCTGGGCTCCTGCGATGAAACCTGCGAGTATGTTGCGGAGGCTGATGGTCTTGGTGCTGTCTTCTCCAAAGAGTTGGTAGTTAATG
>DCGD01000092.1:42684-55688 GCA_002315195.1 Prevotellaceae bacterium UBA1787
CCTTGAGCATCTGAGTTCCAATTTGTTGGCCAATTTGGATACCGGCAAAGTAAGCGGCGTCTTTTTTGTTGTCTCCGGATTGTGCGGCTTCTACAAGACCTTTGTAGAAATAGTCCATATAAGCGGTGTCAACACCAAGGCGTTCTGAAAGATACATCTTGAGACCGTCGGAATTGGCGATACCCAATTCATAGCTTAAGGTATCAACTTCGCTTTTCAAACTTGCGCTCGGACCTGCGCTTTTGTTACATGAAGCAAAGCAAATTAACATTGCTGCTGCAAGGAAAAATAATTTTTTCATGTTTTAAAATAAGATTATTTATAATGATTATGCTTTGTCATAAAACTTTGATGAGTTCAACATCAAAGACAAGTGCCGCAAAAGGTGGAATCATCGCACCCGCGCCGTTTTCACCGTAAGCGAGGTTGTATGGAATGAAGAAACGATATTTGGCGCCTTCGTTCATGAGTTGAACCCCCTCGGTCCATCCTGCAATGACTCCGTTGAGAGGGAAAGTAGCGGGTTCACCGCGCTTATAGCTGCTGTCAAATACCTTTCCATCCGTAAGGCGGCCTTCATAGTGGCATCTTACACTGTCGGTAGCTTTCGGTTTTTTCCCGGAGCCTTCTGTGAGAACTTTGTATTGAAGACCGCTGGGAAGAACAACGACACCTTCATTCTTCGCATTCTCCGCAAGGTATTTTTCCCCATTTTCCTTGGCTTCTTTGCCCTTCTGCATCATGGCATTACGTTTGCGTGCGTCCGCTTCACGAAGAAAGTCGGAAACTATTTTTTGGGCATCCTCAGGTTCAATTTCAAGATCATCGCCTTGAAGTACATCCTTTACAGCTTGTGAGAAATCATCGACATTCAAATTAGCACCTAAATCAAGCAATTGTGACCCAATGCCGATTCCGAGTGAGTAACTTAACTTATCCATAGTGTCTTGTATTTTCAATATTTCAAATTCGGGTACAAAAGTAGTAGTTTTTTTTAAAATTCCGCTAAATGAATGGCTTAATAATTGTTATCTCTCTGTTTTTTGCTCAGTTTCCTTTGATAAAGCATTTGTTTCAACACCGCATTCGCAACAAGTTTGCGGATGCGGTGTTGAAAATTCATTGTGTGCCTTGCCAAATTTCAAGTGATATGACGCATCTATCTTTTGACCATTCAATGTGAGCTGCATCATTTCGCCCCATGAATTTTTCATGGCATGTTTGTTGTTAATTTCAGAGCGTTATTTCATCTATCACTGCATATGGCAAGTTCTTTGTTGTATCAAAGGCAGTGTTTTCGTGTTCATTATTAGGTGTATACCAAGATTCATTTCTGAAACCTGTTCTAATTTTTCAGATAGTATTCCACGGTGGTGACGACGCGGACTTTCTTGATCCATGGAGTTTGTTCGTTGCTGTCCTCGATGGAGAAATATCCTTGGCGCGCTTTCTTGATTTTTCCCAGGCTGCTTCCCGAGTCTTTGGCAAATTTCTCGCCTGCCTCGCGTGCGTTCTTCGTTGAGGCTTCGATCATTTCGGGCTTGATTTTGTCAAGTGCCGTGTAGTCGTACTTGATGCGGCTCTCGTAATTGTTGCTGTTGATGTTGGTGCCGGCTTTTTGCAATTCTGTGATGCGGTAGGTCAGGTCGCGCGCTTCCGTTACTTTCTTTGTTGTGATGGTGATGTTGAATTCGATGAGATAGCGCGCCGGCGTGTTGTCCGGTCTGTATTCCCGGTTGTCAAAGTCGGTCAAGTTCGGTGCGCTCATGCTGATGTCTTCCTTTGGTATGCCTCCCTTTTCGAGAAATGAGAGAACCTGGGCTTTTGCTTTTTCCGCACCGGCATAAAGTGTCTCAAGGTTGTTTCCGAACGCACGATATTGTATGGGCCATACCGCTTGGTCCGCCTCAACGTTTTGTTCGCTGAAACCTCTTACTTCAACCGTCCGGTCGCGTTCTCCGAAAGCGATGAAACCGAAATAGATTAAAAGTCCCGCTGTCACCAATCCGATGGCAAGAATGATAGATTCTGTTTTCAAATTTTTCATGTGATGGTTTTTTAGTACGGCAAAGATAATATAAAGGAATGTTAATGGCAAAGAAAAGATTGAAAAGTTATGCCGGAAATGGAATAATATATATAATGACGTGACTATACGCATATATTTCGTACTTTTGTGCCACAAGGTTAAATTGAATATAAAATTTTCATACAACATAAATAAGAGTTTTTTTAAAGCGGTCATTACCATGATTGCCACAGGTTGCTGCATGATGGTACAAGCCGATAAAATTTCTGAAAAAGCGGCGACGCAAATTGCCCATGATTTTTTTGAATCTTATTTCGATGGTTTGGTAGAAGTAGAACATGTGGATTACCAGGGTTCGTATTCGGAGGATTCGACAGAGATGGATTTATTCGTCAGTCAAGTAGCCCCCGCTTTCTATATTTTCAACGCTCCCGGGGATAGGGGTTTCGTACTTGTGAGTGGCGATGACGATTTTCCGTCAATCTTGGGATACAGTGTGGAGAATGCTTGGCCCGAAATTAAAGACATGGTGCCGGAAGCGCTCGGATGGGCTTTGGAGGCTTACAGCGACTTTGTGGAAAGTGTGCGGAGGGGCGAGATTGCCATGCCTGATATGGGAGCGTGGTATGATGGTTCTCCATTTCCGGTCGTGGGTCCGTTGCAGACAACCAAATGGAACCAGCATTATCCTTATAACAAATATACTCCCGAAATATATCCTGTCAATAGAGCGCCGCAGCGTTTTAACGGACATTATGCCGCGGGGTGCGGTTCAATAGCCACGTCGCAAATCATCAACTATTGGAAAAAGCCGGAACATCCGCTTGCACGCAAGACTTGCTACCGATCCAAGGATTATGTGAACGGAACGTATCGCGTCAATACATACGAAGTTACATTGGATTCAAACAATTATTACGATTACTCGAACATGCCCGATTCCATCCAATCTACGCCGGAAACTACACCTTGGATGACAGAAGAGGAATGGGAACGCAAAGGTGATGAGATAGGTAGGTTCATCCGCGACGTGGCGTACGTGCTGAACCTTGGTTGGACAGGTTGGGCAGGTGGCGGAGGCAGCGATGCTTACGGCTATGAACAAGCATTGGTGCAAGGCTTCGACTTTTCACTCGATGCTTACACCATAGCTTTGGATGGCATGAGTCAGTTGCGCAACCCGGAAATCATGAAGCAGATGAAACAATGTTTGGATGAAGGAATGCCTATCATTTGCCGAGGCTGTGACACCAAAGGCCGAGGTGGTCATGTGTTTATATTCGACGGATATGATTCCAATGGTTTCGTCCATGTCAATTGGGGATGGGGCGGAAATTGCAACAATTGGTTCGACCCGGGTTTTCTGCTCACCAATATGTATGATACCAAACAAGAGCGCAACTATGATTTCTCGCAGGACAATGCCATCACGCTCAATCTGCATCCAAGAACCGAGGTGGAGAAAGTACACCTCGACTCACGTCAGATAAAGCCGACAACCATGACTTTCAGCAATTCCGACAATACGATTGAAGAGAAATTGTTGAATGACAAGTTCAACAATCCTGTTTGTTATCTTGACAAAAACACAAGTAGTCTTTCAGAGGAATTTGAAGTGCTCAGTTTTCTCAAAAATCTCGGTTATGACTATGATTTTGTGTTTGAACTGAAAGATGACTCATCAGTGACAGAGACGGACACCATCAGGTTTGATGGCAGTACCCTTGATACGCGTTGGGTAACCGCTGACATTACTTGCAGCAACCGTCTTAGTCTTCTGGGCAAGCGTGATGGCCTTTACACACTTTCGGGTTCCATGAGGCAGGTACTTGGCGGGGAAACAGGTCCGTGGAAGCGTGCAGTCCACGATGCCAAGATTCGCATCAGCGGTAATGACGCGATAATGAATCCTGCCGTTTACGACAAGTACTACCATGCGCCCCAATGCTATCATCACTGCGATGAAAAGAACCAAATCCTTGTACATTTGGATTATCTGAACAATCCCAAGACACTCTTCGCGGGTGATACGCTCACCATGCAACTCAATGTGACCGGTTCGGCAACAAGCGCCATTGCTTATTTGGCTCCCGAAACAGATACAACCGCCGTATTGGTCCTTACTCATGGCGAACGCAACGACACGATTGTCAATCACAGCAATCTACTGAATGAATTCATCTTGAAGTCACGTGCAGAAGCTGGAAAGACAACGCTTGTGGAGGTAAAGACGCTCTCCAAAACATTCACTGAAGTTGGACAATACATATTGACCTACTCATGGCCTGCCATGGGCGTAAGTATCAGGGACGTGTTCCAAGTCGAAAATAAAACAGGAATAGAGACATCAACAAAAGAAACCGTCAACACAAGTCCGCGCAAGTTCGTAAAGGACAACACCATCTATATAAAGTCCAATGGTTCCGTCTATAATGTCCAAGGTACGAAAATGAGATAGTGTGTTTCGGTTGTTCAAGTGCGTATGCCATTATCTTACTGTCGTAGAGAAGCGTTCTGTCATTGGTTTTGTAGGACAAGGCAGATTGTACTATATACTCATGAATGTCGCCAGTCATCGTTCTTGCACGGTGACTGGCGACATAAATTAAAGGATAAGAAGGTTATTTGGAGAAATAGCGCTTGAAGAGACCCTCGAAACCGCGTCCGTGACGTGCTTCGTCTCTTGCCATTTCGTGAACAGTGTCATGGATGGCATCCAACCCGAGTTCCTTCGCGCGCTTGGCGATGCGCGTCTTGTCTGCGCATGCGCCAGACTCAGCGTTCATACGCTTTTCAAGATTGGTTTTGGTATCCCATACAACGTCTCCGAGCAATTCCGCGAATTTTGAAGCGTGTTCAGCTTCCTCAATGGCGTAGCGCTTGAATGCTTCAGCGATTTCAGGATAACCTTCACGGTCAGCCTGGCGGCTCATTGCGAGATACATGCCCACTTCGGTACATTCGCCCATGAAATGGTTGTTCAAGTCTTTTTTCATCTCTTCATCGGTATCTTTAGCGATCCCAATGACATGCTCTGCGGCAAAGTTGAGTGCCTCTTCTTTCAGTTCCTTGAATTTGGAAGCAGGAACCTTACACTGTGGACATCTTTCGGGTGGTTCCGGACCCTCGTGTACATAACCGCAAACGGTGCAAATAAATTTCTTGTTCATGATCTTTCTGTTAATTTTTTTTTAAATATAATTGCAATAATCGTTGTTTTGTAATGTAGAACTTACAGGACGAACTACTTGATACTACAGGAAGTAACTCAAAAGCGCAATCCTCAACGGAGAAAATATTGCTATTGAGCCTTTCCCAACATGTCATTCATCGGTTTACGTTGCATTCCTTTCAATTTTTTTACAAAGTTACAAAAAAAATGGCAATGCGCAAAATAGAAATAGATTTTACAACTGCTGCATGTCGTTCAGTTTTTTGTAGTGTCCGTTCAAGGCCAGCAATTCTTCGTGCGTTCCGCGTTCGACGATGTGTCCTTTGTGCAACACGCATATCTCGTCGGCGTTTTTGATGGTTGACAGGCGGTGTGCAATGGCAATGGTGGTGCGGGTTTTCATCAGCCTGTCGAGAGCTTCCTGAACCAGCCGTTCGCTGACGGTGTCGAGTGCTGAAGTGGCCTCATCCAGGATCAGAATGTCTGGATTTTTCAGAATGGCTCGTGCAATGCTGATGCGTTGGCGTTGTCCACCCGAAAGACGGCAGCCGCGATCCCCCACAAAAGTATCATATCCATTTTCCGATGCCATGATGAAATCATGCGCGTTGGCGATCTTGGCGGCCTCAATGACCTGTTCCATGGTCGCTCCCTTAACACCAAAAGAAATGTTGTTGAAAAAAGAGTCATTGAACAGAATGGCCTCCTGGTTCACGTTGCCAATCAGTGAGCGCAAGTCATGAATGGAAAAAGCATGTATGTTTTCCCCATCGAACAGAATTTCCCCTTCTTGAACATCGTGGTAGCGTGGGAGCAAATCGACCAATGTGGATTTTCCTGCGCCCGAGGCTCCTACAAGAGCTATGGTTTGTCCTCGCTTGATGGTGAGATTGATGTCTGACAAAACACTTGCGCTTTCATCATTGTAGCGGAAAGAAATGTTCTTGAATTCTATGCTTTCTTTTAGTGGGTGAATCGGTAGAGGGTGTTCAGGGTCTTTGATGGGATTGACCGCATCCAAAATCTTGTTCACGCGTTCCACGGATGCCATGCCTTTTGGAATGGCGTAGGCGGCTTTGGAGAAATCCTTCAGAGGTTGTATCAGCGTGTAGAGAATGACCATATAGAAGATGAAAGTAGGTGCGTCGATGGTAGATCTGCTGGAAAAAATCAGAGTACCTCCGTACCAAAGCACCAGGACAATCAATGCGGTGCCAAGAAATTCGCTGACGGGGTGTGCCATAGATTGACGCAAGTTGACGAAAGTCAGCATCTTTCGGTATTCGTTGCAGCAGTCGCTGAAGCGTTTCGTCATTTTGCTTTCAGCCGTGAAAGCTTTGATGATGCGCATTCCCCCCAACGTCTCTTCCAGTTGCGACATGGTTTCGCTCCATTTATTTTGTGCTTTCAGGCTTTTCTGTCTCAGTTTGCGCACGATGCTGCTCAGTACCCATACCAGCAACGGCATTACGAAGATGGTAAACAACGTAAGTTGCCAGCTGGTGTAAAACAGGACGCTCATGTAGCAGACAATGAGAATGGGATTCTTGATGAGCATTTCAAGAGAACCCGTAATGGAGTTCTCTATTTCCGTGACGTCGCCGCTCATTCGGGCAATGATGTCCCCCTTGCGTTCGTCCGAGAAAAATGAAAGGGGCAAGCTGATGATTTTATTGTACACTTTGGTGCGTATGTCTCTTACGATGCCCGTCCTCAGTGGTACCATGATGCCGGCGGAAGCAAAGTAAAAGCCCGTCTTCAGGAAGGTGGTGATGATAAGGAAGAGACCGATGTACAAAAGTGTACGGGATGGGCCGTAATTGTTCATCAATTCCGTTGTGTAGTAATAAAGGTTATTGATGATGATTTCCTTGAACGAAACGGTGGTGCTGTTCCAGTCTATGAATTCGTAGGTGCCTTTGTTTATTCCGAAGAGCAGTTGCAGCATCGGTATCAGCGACATGAAGGAAAACACGTTCAATACGGCGGACAGTAGGTTGAAGACCAATGAACCGATTAGATATCCTTTGTATGGCCAGGCGTAAGTACGGAGTATGAGGACAAACTCTTTCATTCGTATGGTTGTTTTATGAAGTTCGTATAATTATTTTCTTCCAAAGTCGGCTGGAATTTCTCCCCATTTGGAAGTGTCCCATTTCTTTATGGGTATGTCGTAGGTATTGTTGTTGAGCCAGTTCTCAGCCCGTGAAACGATTTGGTGTACTTGCTCAGTCCTTTTGTTGTTCACCAGTTTGGTGTTGCATTTTTTCTTTGCGACCCAAAGTATGGCATTGCGGCTGTCGCTGTATATGGTAATTTTCTTTCCCTGTTTTTTCAAAATGGCGAGTGCATGAACGATGGCAAGAAATTCGCCTATGTTGTTTGTTCCCCAAATTGGACCGAAATGGAAAACCACCGCGCCCGTTTGCAAGTCGATGCCTCGGTACTCCATATTACCGGGGTTTCCACTACAGGCGGCATCTACCGCCCACGCTTCAGCCGAGACTTCCGCGGGGAGCGACAAGACGGTGTCTTTGCGATATTCAGGGGGATTTTCAGGCATTGCCGACGTATGTTTCCTAACTATGGAGGAACTTGGTGGAACACCATCTTCCAATGCCTTTGTGGCGGCTTCAAGGTTAGGATAAGATTTGAACCGGGCTCCGGCTACACCGTGCACTTGTTCCTTGCATTTATCCCATGAGAGATAGATGCCGGGTACTTTTCCCGACCATACCACATAGAATTTCTGTTTTGCAGTTGTCACGATGTTGCTTTACATACGTTCGGGCACTTCAATGCCCAACAATTTCATTCCAGTTCGGATAACCTTGGCGACGCAGTCAGAAAGCACCAGTCGGAGTTGTTTCTTCACAACGTTTTCTTCGCGCATGATGCTGTAGTCATGGTAGAATTGGTTGTATTCTTTCACCAGGTCATAACAGTAATTGGCGATGCTGCTGGGGTTGTAGTCCGCCCCGGCGCTTTGGATGGTTGCCGTGAAATCCGACAGGTGTTGGATGAGTTCCTGTTCCTTGTCGTTGATGTCAATGCCCGACTCAAGAACGGAAGGAATGACAAAACCTTCGCTCTCCGCCTTGCGCAGCACGCTTCTTATGCGGGCGTAAGTGTACTGGATGAATGGCCCGGTGTTTCCGTTGAAATCGATGCTTTCCGCGGGATTGAACATCATGTTCTTGCGTGCGTCAACCTTCAGGAGGAAATATTTCAATGCGCCTAATCCGACGATGCGTGCAATTTCGTTCTTTTCCTCTTCGCTCATGTCAGCAAACTTGCCGAGTTCCTCGCTTGTTTGTCTTGCGGTGGCAATCATGTCAGCAACGAGTTCATCGGCATCCACCACCGTACCTTCCCGGCTCTTCATTTTTCCATTGGGCAGTTCCACCATTCCGTAAGAGAAATGAACCAAATCTTTTCCCCATTTGAAGCCGAGACGGTCGAGCAGGATGCTGAGTACCTGAAAATGATAGTTTTGTTCGTTTCCTACCACATAAATCATCTTGTCAATGGGGAAATCCTGAAATCTCAGTTTGGCAGTGCCGATGTCCTGGGTCATGTAAACGGAAGTGCCGTCCTTGCGTAACAACAGTTTCTCGTCGAGTCCGTCCTTGGTCAAGTCCGCCCAAACGCTGCCATCGTCATGGCGGACGAAAAGCCCTTTGCTGAGGCCTTTCTCAACTTCCGCCTTTCCGACAAGATACGTGTCCGATTCGTAGTAAATTTTGTCAAACCCAACACCGAGTGCCTTATAAGTTTCGTCAAATCCTTCATAGACCCATTCATTCATTTTTTCCCATAGACTTCTCACTTCGGCATCACCATTTTCCCACTTGACGAGCATTTCGTGAGCCTCCTTGATGAGCGGGGCTTCCTCTTTGGCGCGTGCGGTTGCTGTTTCTTCGTCAAGCCCTTCATTCATGAATTGTTCTTTCAACTCGGCGACTTCGGCGCGGTAGTGCTTGTCGAACGCGACATAAAAATCGCCAATCAAGTGGTCGCCTTTCTTGCCTGAAGACTCTGGAGTGACGCCTTCACCCCATTTCTGCCATGCCAGCATACTTTTGCAAATGTGGATGCCTCGGTCATTTACAATGTTGGTTCTCACCACCTTGTTTCCGCAGGCGGCCATGACATTGCCCAAAGCCCAACCGAGGAGATTGTTGCGTATATGTCCGAGGTGGAGAGGCTTGTTGGTGTTCGGTGAACTGTATTCAATCATCACGAGGGCACTCTTTTCCGTTATCGGGGTAATGCCGTAGTTTTCGTCCGCATGAATAAGGTTGAGTTTCTTTGTCCACCACTCGTCGGCGATGCTCAGGTTGAGAAAACCCTTGATGACGTTGAATTTGCTTATGGCGGGTTCGTTGTCATTCAACCATGTACCAATTTCACGGGCGGTTTCTTCAGGTTTTTTGTGAGAGATGCGTAACAATGGGAAAACTACAAGAGTAAGTTGTCCTTCAAACTCTTTCTTGGTTTTCTGCAGCGATATCTGTGCCGGTGTGATGTCGGCATTGTAAAGTGACTTGACGGCTGTCGTGACAGCGGATGTAATAACGTTTTCTATGTTCATTGCAAAATAAATGGAAGGTTGGACAAAAAGCCGACCTCGTAAAACGAGGCAAAGTTACTAAAAACACTATATATAAACTCAGTAAATACGGAAAAAGTCAAAACGGCTTTAACATCATGGCGGTTTTATGCACACCTTAGTTTGTTTTCGACACTTTTTCATTGCAGTGTACGCTTCTATCTTTCGGTGAAAGTCATGATACTCGGCACTTTTCCGTGGCACTTGTAATCCGATGCGCTTTCATTGTCAGCGCCTGTAAATTCGATTGTAATGAAACTGTTGTAGAATAAATGCGGCGTGGCAATCAACGCAAGTGATATTCAGCCGGAAAGGACAGAACTCCGCCCCGATTGAAAATAAAATTTTAATTATTGGAACCTACCTTGCAAAAAAAGCGTATTTTTGCAAAAATAAGTGAAACTACTAAATTTAATCCATGTACACTCAAATAAAGAAAGTAACGACAAAATCCGAATTGAAACGCTTTATTCGTTTCAATTACGAAATGTATAAGGATAATCCGTATTCCGTCCCCGATTTGTATGAGGATATGCTGAAGACGTTCAATCCCCGAAAAAATCCAGCTTTTGAGTTTTGTGAGGCTGAATATTTCTTGGCTTATCAGGGGAACAAGTTAGTCGGACGCGTGGCGGCAATCATAAATCACCACGCCAATGAGCAGTGGAACAAGCAAACGGTGCGCTTTGGGTGGATAGATTTCATCGATGACGAGGATGTGAGCAAGGCTTTGTTGGATGCAGTCGCTACTTGGGGGCATGAACATGGCATGACTTCCATCGAAGGTCCTTTGGGTTTTACAGACATGGATGCGGAGGGAATGCTCATAGAGGGCTTTGACCAATTGAGTACCATGGCGACAATATACAATTTCCCATATTATCCGGAACACATGGAGCGTTTGGGATTTGTAAAGGACATGGATTGGATCGAGATGAAATTGATGGTGCCCGAAGCCACTCCCGAAAAATACGTGAGAATCGCCGAGATAGTCAAGAAAAAATACAACCTTCACGTTCGCAAACTTGAAAGCGTAAAAAAATTGCGGGAGACAGGATTGGGTTACAAAATATTTGACCTAATCAATGAAGCATACGCGCCTTTGTACAATTATTCGGCTATGACAAAGGGACAGATAGATCAGTATATCAATGAATACTTGCCCATTGTGGATTTCGACATGGTGGCTATGGTGGAGGATGCAAACAATGAATTGGTTGGCGTCGGCATATCGATGGCTTCACTGTCGACGGCCTTGCAGAAAGCGAAGGGCAAACTGTTCCCATTCGGATGGTTTCACTTGCTGAAGGCATTGTATTGGAAGACACCTCCCGCCTTGGATTTGCTGCTGGTAGCAGTCAAGCCCGAATATCAGAACAAAGGCGTCAATGCGCTGCTGTTCACTGACTTGATACCCATTTACATCAAGAAAGGCTTTACGTGGGGAGAGACAAACCCTGAATTGGAAATAAACAACAAGGTGCAGTCGCAGTGGCAGTATTTGGAAAATCGAATTCACAAACGTCGCAGGTGTTTCAAGAAAGAAATTTAGGAAATAGCAGTTCTCATTCAAAAATGCCGGGAATTTGGCAAAACTGGTAGGGTATAGTGCAGTAAGGTAATGGAATTTAGTTTTTTGTAATTTGCCTTTAAGGTGACAAGATATACAGAGTGGAAGAAACAGAAGAAATGGATGAAAAGGACATGCTTGTGGAAGATGCCGCAGTAGATGCGGTCTCAGTTTCCGAATATGGCGATGACAGTATTCGCCATTTGAACGACATGCAGCACGTGCGCATGCGTCCGGGCATGTATATTGGTAGATTGGGCGATGGGTCGCATGCAGAGGATGGCATCTACGTGTTGATGAAGGAGGTCGTCGACAACAGTATAGATGAGTTCCGAATGAATTTTGGAAAACGCATAGATATTGACTTGACCGAAGAGCAGGGCATGAGGGTGCGTGACTATGGTAGAGGCATTCCTCAAGGCAAATTGGTGGAAGCCGTCAGTCAGTTGAACACTGGTGGAAAATATGATAACAAGGTGTTCAAGAAAAGCGTAGGTCTCAATGGTGTGGGTCTGAAAGCCGTCAATGCGTTGAGTGCACGGTTTGAGGTCACGTCCTATCGCGATGGAAAGGCGCGCCATCTTGTTTTTGAAAGAGGCGAACTGCGTAGTGATGAAACGGTGGAAACGGGTGAACCAAACGGAACTGAGGTTTATTTTGTTCCCGACGCGACGGAATTTGTGGACTACCATTTTCAGGAAGAATTCATAGAGGAGAAGTTGCGCAATTATACATATTTGAACTCAGGGTTGAACATATACCACAATGGTCGTCACATTGTCAGTCGAAATGGATTGGAAGACCTGCTCAATGACAGCATGACGGTTGCCGGACTCTATCCCATCGTTCACTTGAAGGATGACGATATAGAAATAGCGTTTACCCACACCAACCAATATGGAGAGGAATATTATTCATTTGTCAATGGGCAGCATACAACGCAGGGTGGAACGCATCAAAGTGCTTTGAAAGAGCATATCGCCCGTACAATCAAGGAATTTTACGGAAAAGGTTTTGATGTACAGGATGCACGGAATGGCATTGTCGCCGCCATAGCGGTCAATGTAGAAGAACCCGTGTTTGAAAGCCAGACAAAGATTAAGTTGGGTTCACTGAACATGTCACCCAATGGTGGCGTCAGTGTAAACAAGTTCATTGGTGATTTCATCAAGAAGAACCTTGACAATTATCTGCACCGCAACCCTGAGATGTCAGAGGTTCTGCTTCAGAAGATTCAGGAGTCCGAGCGCGAGCGCAAGGAGATGGCGGGCATGACGAAACTGGCAAGGCAGAAGGCGAAGAAAGTGAATCTCCACAATGACAAACTGCGGGATTGCCACATACATTATAATGATTCGAAAGGCAACCGTCAGGATGAGAGCAGCATTTTCATTACCGAGGGTAATTCAGCGAGTGGTTCCATAACCATGAGTCGGGATGTCGCGACACAAGCCGTATTCAGTCTTCGCGGCAAACCGCTGAACTGCTTCGGCCTGACAAAATCCATTGTCTACAAAAATGATGAATTCAATCTGCTTCAGGCCGCTCTCAACATAGAGGATGGCTTGGAGGGTTTGCGCTACAACAAGGTCATAGTTGCCACGGATGCCGATGTGGACGG
>DCGD01000092.1:55749-64587 GCA_002315195.1 Prevotellaceae bacterium UBA1787
CCAGGCATGTTTATATATTGCAGACTCCTTTGTTTCGGGTGAGGAACAAGGCAAAGAAACAAAGCAAGCAGACCACCAAGACCTCAGTGTCCAACCATTCCGCGGGCAATGCCATATTGAAGGAACAGAAGAGCAACCGACGTTTGGATTATGTAACGCGCTATTGCTATACAGAGCAGGAGCGCGTGAAAGCCATTGAGGAACTCAGTCCGAATCCGGAAATAACCCGCTTTAAAGGTCTTGGTGAGATTTCACCGGAAGAATTCAAGAATTTCATTGGTTCGGAAATGCGTTTGGAGCGTGTCACCCTGCATAAGGATGATCTCGTCAACGAACTGTTGTCATACTATATGGGCAAGAATACGATGGAACGTCAGAATTTCATCATTGACAATTTGGTGGTTGAAGAGGATCGACCTGATGAATCGTTTGATGAAGCATAAATCATGAGAAAGATGGAACGTAAAGCCATATTCCCGGGAAGTTTTGATCCGTTTACAGTTGGACACGCAAGCATTGTAAGGCGTGCGCTTCCTTTGTTCGACAAAATCATCATTGCCATTGGTGTCAATGAAGCGAAAACAAATTTCCAATCCGATCAGGAAAGACTGGAGAAGATAAAGGGTTTATATGAGGGGGAAACTCAAATAGAGGTGGAAATTTATAGATGTCTAACCATCGACTTTGCTCGCGCGAAAGGGGCTCAATTCATTCTGCGCGGGCTGCGTTCGGTGAAAGATTATGAATATGAGCGCGACATCGCAGATTTGAACCGCATGGAGTCGGGCATTGAAACTGTATTCCTTTTCACCGAGCCTCAGTATGCTTGTGTGAGTTCTTCTTTGGTAAGGGAATTGAGTTCCTTTGGAAAAGATGTGAGTAGATATATTCCGAATAATTGTAAATAAATATGAGAAACAAAGTTGTAATAACACTATTGTTGTCCGTTTTCCCCGCCGCAATCATGGCTCAGAAATTAAGCGGTGAATTGCAGAAGGCTTTCCAAAAGGTATCAATGGCTCAGTTTGCCATTAACTCACTGTATGTAGATAGCATCAATGCTGATGAGTTGGCTACCGAGGCCATAAAGGGCATGTTGAGTTCGCTGGATCCACACAGCAGTTATACTTCTTCCGAGGAGACGAAGAAATTAACGGAACCGCTTAATGGGAATTTTGAGGGAATAGGGGTTCAGTTCAACATTCTCGAAGACACGCTTGTCGTAATACAGACGGTGAGCAAGGGACCATCCGAAAAAGTGGGTATTTTGTCCGGAGATCGCATTGTCTCGGTCAATGATACGGCTATTGCGGGTGTAAAAATGGATAAAGCCGACATCATGAAACGTCTTCGTGGTCCCAAGGACACGCACGTGCGCCTTGGTGTGGTGCGAAGAGGTGCAGGTGAGGTACTCTATTTCAATGTTACACGTGACAAAATACCTCTATATACAGTTGATGCATCCTATATGATACGTCCGGGCATAGGGTTGATACGTGTCAGTAGTTTTGGCGCCACTACCGAAAACGAAGTGAAGCAAGCGCTTGACAAACTGAAGCAGGATGGTATGAAATCCCTTATCCTTGATTTGGAGAACAACAGCGGTGGGTATCTGCAGGCGGCCACGGCGGTGGCATCTCAGTTTTTGAAGTGTGGGGACATGATTGTTTACACCGATGGTCGCAGTGTCTATCACCAGGATTNNGTCTCTCACCAGGATTACCATTCGACAGGGGGTGGAAAGTTCCTTGAAGGCAAAATGGTGGTGTTGGTTGACAACTATACCGCTTCGGCAGCTGAAATAGTAAGCGGCGCCATTCAAGACCAAGACAGAGGTTGGATTGTTGGTCGCAGGACGTTCGGGAAAGGATTGGTGCAAAGACCCATAGATTTACCGGATGGTTCCATGATACGCATCACGGTTTCCCATTATTATACGCCTTCGGGGCGTTGCATCCAAAAACCTTATAAAAAAGGTGACAAAAAGTCGTATGATGAAGATATGGAACAGCGTTACAAGAGTGGCGAATTGACAAATGCGGATAGCATACATTTCCCTGACTCCTTGAAATTCAAGACACTTCGCGAGGGGCGAATTGTTTATGGAGGTGGTGGGATACAGCCGGACATATTTGTCCCTCTCGATACGACCATCTATACTATGTATTATCGAAAACTTAGTCTGATGAATATAGTGTTGAACAACTACATGAAATACGTGGATCAGAACCGCAAGCGCCTTGAAAAGGAATACGAAAATTTCAACGATTTCAAAAATAACTTTTCAGTGCCACAGGCCGTAATAGATTCTGTTTATGCAGTGGGAGAACGCATGAATGTCAAACCGAAGGATGAGGCGGAAAGAGAAGCGACGACTTCGCGATTGAAAATACAGATGAAGGCGCTTGTTGCCCGTGACTTGTGGGATATGTCGGAATTTTATGCCATCATGAACGAGGAAAGTCCGAGTGTTAGCAAGGCAATAGAACTTCTTTCAACGGAGCAATAATAATTAAATTTATGAAAATGAATAAGTTTTTAGTGTGTGCGATGCTTGTTTTGGTCGGCATTGCTTGTGGGGCGAAGAAAACGGAAAAGAACATCAATGTTGTTTTCATTGGGAACAGTATTACGCACGGTGCGACACTCAGTGACCGCGACACACAGGCACCTCCGATAATTTGCGGTAAGTTGTTGGGGGAGAAAACAGGCTGCGAGGTGATAGTTCGCAATTGTGGAGTAAGCGGTTGTACAACGCTTGATTTTTTGTCCGTGAGCAACCGACAGTGGCCGAATGTCATCAAGAATGCCGATGAACTCCACACAATGAAGGGTACATTGGTATTTAGTATTATGCTTGGAACGAATGACAGTGCCATGGATGGCTGCTTCGGCTCCCCGGTTGTTCCGGAACAGTATTATACCAACATGAAGGTAATCATCGATGCACTGCTTGACCGTTATAAGGAAGCAGTTGTCGTGGTGCAGTACCCATTATGGTACAGTCCTTCAACTTATAACGGATCGCGCTATCTGCTGAATGGCTTGAAGCGTCTGCAAAGTTATTATCCGATGATTGACAAACTTGTGGAAGCATATACAGCAGAAAAACAGCAACGTGTATTTGCCGGAAACCGACAAGTGTTTGATGCATTCAAGGATAAACTTGAATTGTTTACGACGGAAACCGGCAATGCAGGACTCTTCTATCTACATCCGAATGAGAAAGGAGCCGCGTATTTGGCGGATTTTTGGGCTGAGAGTATAAAGAAAATCCTATTTTAACCAATAATTATATGAGAGCGATGAAACATTTATGGATGGCAGCGGTACTGATGATGGTGCTTCCGGTTTCTGCCATAAGAGAACAGGAATTGAAAGATCCTCATCCGAGTGATCAGTCCACATGGAACAGTTTGTCCGAGTCGATTTTCACATGGGGAAGTGCAACGGAACGTTATTCAAAGTCACAGCCCGCTTCAGGTGTAAAGAAACTATCGCTTTACGCATGGAGAGGCGAACGTGTACAGGCCCAGGCCATTATCAGCACTCCCAAAACGATTGAGAAGGTTTCTCTCCGCATGACGGACTTTACTTCAGGAAAAAACACCATTCACAGTGAGGCGGTGAATAAATATTATGGTGGATACGTGTTGGTAGACAAGGCGTTGAAAGATTCGTTCTTGATGGCGGACCGTTTGGACGATGCCAATCAGGTTATTAAGATAGACGAAAAGACCACGCGTCCCGTATGGTTGGATGTATGTGTACCCCACGATGCAAAACCTGGGAAATATACCGCCACGTTGATAGCGACCCTTGATGGAAAGGACTATAAATTGCCTTTGACGTTGGAAGTTGGAAAACGCGAACTCCCGGCGCCGAAAGATTGGCAGTTCCATCTTGACCTTTGGCACAACCCGTATGCCGTAGCTCGCTATTTCGATGTCCCTTTGTGGAGCAAGGAACATTTTGACCGTATGCGCCCCATTATGAAACAGCTTGCAGCCGCCGGTCAAAAGGTGATTACTTGTTCCATCATTCAGCATCCTTGGAACTGCCAAACATACGACCCGTTTGAAAGCATGATTACAAAAATGAAGATGATTGATGGTGGTTGGAAGTATGATTATACCGTATTCGACCGTTGGGTTGAGTTCATGATGGGTTTGGGTATTGACGGACAGATAGACTGCTATACGCTCGTACCATGGCATTATCGTTTTGATTATTTTGATCAAGCCAGCAACAGTGTGAAGTATGTACACTGTACACCGGGCGATGCGGCCTATTCGGAACTTTTATTGCCTTTCATGACAGATTTCGCCAAGCATCTGAAAGAGAAGGGTTGGTTCTCCCGTACTTGCATCGCAATGGACGAACGTCCGATGGAACAACAGCAGGCCGCATACAATCTCCTACATCGCGCGGATCCAAACTACAAAACAGCCGGAGCTTTCAATTATTTCCCAAAAGAGGTTACAAACATTCATGATGCATCCGTCATTTATGGTTATGATTTGATAGATGGAAAGATTCTCGAAAATCGTCGCAAAGCAGGTCAGTTCGTTACGTTCTATACATGTTGCGGTCCTTTCCGTCCCAATACGTTTACGTTCTCGCCACTTGGTGAATCCGCCTACATAGGTTGGTATTCCGCAGCCGCGGGCTATGATGGTTATCTCCGTTGGGCATACAATAGTTGGTGCAAGAGCCCAAACCAGGACAGCCGTTTCGGTTCTTGGCCATCGGGTGATTGTTATTTAGCCTATCCCGAGGGTGAAAGTATGCGCATGAAGCAACTTGTACGCGGCATTCAGGATTATGAGAAAATTCGTATCTTGAAGTCGGGTCTCAATGACAAGCAGAAGAAGCAATTGGATGATTTGCTCAAATCTTTCATTACGACCAAGATTGAGGAAACAACGGATGTGGCTAAAATGGTGGAAGATGCGGAAAAGCTTCTTCGTACAATGGAATAACAGTATTTATCCAAACTCATTTTTTCAATCTATGAAGCAAATATTTACTGCCATCGCTTTATTGATGGTGATACCCATTTCCGTCTTGGCAAAACAGGAAATGAAAGACCCTCACCCGGGCGACCAATCATCGTGGAACAACGTGAAAGACGCAATTTTCGGTTGGGGAAGCGCGACTGTGCGTTATCAGAAGTCACAGCCCGCCGCTGGTGAAAAGAAACTTTCACTTTATGCTTGGAAAGGAGAACGCGTGCAGGCGCAGGCTTTCATCAGTACGCCGATAAAGGTAGAGAAGGCAACCATCCGCTTGACCGACTTTGTTTCGGGTAAGAACATCATTCGGGAAGACAATGTAAGGAAATATTACGGAGGCTATGTAATGGCGGAGACTTTCAACAAGAAGGATTCGTTTTTGATAGCTGACAGGCTGGACGATGCCGCCGTAAGCATTGAGATAGACCAGAATACGACGCGTCCCGTATGGTTGGACATACGCATTCCTCACGATGCAAAGCCGGGGAAATATTCGGCTACGCTGACAGCGACCCTTGATGGCAAAGACTATAAATTGCCCGTGACGTTGCAAGTTGGAAAGCGTGAACTCCCGGCGCCGAAAGATTGGCATTTCCATCTCGATCTTTGGCACAATCCGTATGCGGTAGCGCGTTATTTCAAAGTCCCTTTATGGAGCAAGGCACATTTTGAATGTATGCGTCCCTTGATGAAAGAACTTGCAGAGGCTGGGCAGAAGGTGATTACCTGTTCCATCATTCAGCATCCGTGGAACAGCCAGACATACGACCCGTTTGAGAGTATGATTACCAAGATGAAAAACGTTGATGGTAGTTGGAAATATGATTATACGGTTTTTGATCGTTGGGTGGAATTCGCGATGAGCATGGGAATTACGGAACAGATTGACTGCTACACGCTGGTGCCGTGGCAGTACAGTTTTGATTATTTCGACTTGGCAAGCAACAGCATGAAATATGTCAATTGCAAGCCGAATGAGGCAGCCTATACGGAATTTCTACTGCCGTTCCTGAAAGATTTTGCGCGACACCTGAAAGAAAAGGGTTGGTTGTCGCGTACCTGCATCTCAATGGACGAACGCCCGATGGATCAGCAGCAGGCCGCGTACAATCTCCTGCAGAAAGCAAATCCCGATTTCAAGGTGGCCGGGGCTTTCGACTACTTTCCTGAACAGGTGAACAATATTCATGACATCTCAGTAAAATATGCCTTTAAAGTGATGGAAGGGAAAGCACTCGAAGCACGGCGCGCCGCAGGAAAACCCGTTACATTCTATACTTGTTGCCAGCCTTTGCGTCCCAATACGTTTACGTTCTCTCCTCTTGGTGAGTCCGCCTACATGGGATGGTATGCCGCTGCCACAGGTTACGATGGTTATCTGCGTTGGGCGTATAACAGTTGGATGAAGAATCCTACCATGGACAGCCGTTGTTCGTGGCCTTCAGGTGATTGTTTCCTTACTTATCCCGAAGGAGAAAGCATGCGCATGAAGCAACTTGTTCGTGGTTTTCAGGATTATGAAAAAATCCGTATCCTGAAACCTGAGTTAAAAGACAAGCAGAAGAAGCAACTTGACAATTTGCTGAGTTCATTCTTGACCACAAAGATCGAGGAAAACACCGACGTAGCCAAAATGGTGGAAGAAGCAGAAAAACTTTTGCGCACCTTCGAATAGCCGTTATACGTTTGATGCCAATTTTCTCCATATAAAAAGAAGCCCATTGGAAATCCAATGGGCTTCTTTACGCATATTGGCGTTGAATTAGTGTTTCAGCACTCTTGTAACGATAGGCAGAAGGAGAGCATAGCAAATGACGATGCAGATGAAAGTAGTCAAGGGGGTGAACGGTGACAATTTTGCCCAAGTCATGTAGATAAAAGCATGGGTGACGAGCAATGTTATGGCATGGCGACCTGCATAATTCAGCGGTTTGCAGAAATTAATCCGGCGGCATACATTGTTGAAAGCCACGATGGCAAAGAAAGACACCACTGGCCATACAAGATAAGGTCCGGCGAGCAATACGTTGCGGTGCAGACCAATGACGGGGTATTCAATGATAAGCATGGCAACATAGACAATGAAACTGACGCGCATCAACCATTTGTTTGTTTCGTATTTGCTCCATGCGTAACCCATCATGAAGAAAGAAATGCCCAATGGAACATTGGCGAGGTAGACGGGGAGAACGGGATCACCATCTCCATTGACTTGGAAATGCAGATAACCGATGGCTATGCCCAACACCATCCAAATGATGGGATGGACGTGGAGTTTCAACAAACCTTGTGAGATGGCTTTCACGGCGAACAATGACAAGACAAACCACAGCGGCACGTTTATGAGTAGGTATCCATAGATGTAGAAACGGTGGAAAACGTCTGCGATGGCTGCCTCATACGTCAAGTTGTCCTGAATGACAAGTATGAGAATTTGAACCGCATAGCCCAATGTACCCCAAATAAGGAACGGTAGCAGAAGTTTCTTGGCATCGTGCTTGATGCCCTCCATGCCTCTGTCGGGATTAAAGAACTGCCCGGACTTGTAAAAGAACCACGGCATGGAAAACGTCAGATAGGGGATGGCTACGCGCGGGTCCAAATCACCGAACACGCGTGTATTGCTGAGTGCGTGAAATATCATCACCCAAATCATCAGAATACCCGCACCCAAATCGATGTACTCAATTCTCTCTTTTTTCACTTTTTGAAAATTCGCTCCCAAATCAATGTAGTCAATTATCTCTTTTTCCATGTTTTGCAAAGTTTATGAATGAAATTTGTAAATAATTTGATGCAAATCACCTATTCATAAGTTCCTTCTAATTCCTGTCTGCACGTTTGCGTTCCAAGTGGTCGAGTATGATTTTGCGCATGCGCATGCTTTTTGGTGTCACCTCGACGTATTCGTCTTCCTTGATGTATTCCAACGCCTCTTCCAACGAAAGGATTACCGGTGGGATGATGTGTGCTTTCTCATCCGTACCGCTTGCGCGTACGTTGGTGAGTTGCTTGGCTTTGGTCACGTTGATGACGATGTCGTTGTCGTGTACGTGTTCGCCCACTACCTGACCTGCGTAAACCTGTTCCTGTGGTGAAATGAAGAACTTGCCCCTGTCCTGTAGTTTGTCAATGGCGTATGCAAAAACGGTTCCGGTTTCCAAGGAGATGAGTGAGCCGTTCGTACGTCTGTCGAGGTCGCCTTTGTATGGTTGGTAGTTCTTGAAACGGTGCGCCATGATAGCTTCACCCTGACTGGCGGTAAGGACGTTGGTGCGAAGTCCGATGATGCCGCGCGAAGGTATTTCAAATCCGATGGTGATGCGTTCGCCTTGGTTTTCCATGTTGGTCATCTCACCTTTGCGTTTGGTAACCATGTCAATGATTTTGCTTGAGAACTCTTCAGGGACGTTGATGGTCAGTTCCTCGATTGGTTCACAACGTGTTCCGTTTATTTCCTTGAAGATGACCTGGGGCTGTCCCACCTGAAGTTCGTAACCTTCGCGTCGCATGGTTTCAACCAAAACGGAAAGGTGAAGCACACCTCGTCCCGAAACCACCCAGTTGTCGAAACTGTTGCCTTTTTCCACTCTCAGTGCGAGGTTCTTTTTCAGTTCGTTCATCAGGCGTTCCTCAATCTGTCGGCTTGTGCAGAATTTTCCTTCTTTTCCAAAGAAAGGGGAGTTGTTGATGGTGAACAGCATGCTCATTGTAGGTTCGTCAATGGTGATTGGCGGCAGAGGCTCGGGGTTCTCAAAATCGCAGATGGTATCACCGATTTCAAAATTCTCAAGCCCGATAACTGCGCAGATGTCACCGCAAT
>DCGD01000092.1:64615-69715 GCA_002315195.1 Prevotellaceae bacterium UBA1787
ATCTACAGCATACGCTTTTTGTTGCCCCATGCCTTCAAAAGCGTGCAGTTCCTTGATTTTCGTACGCTCGGAGGTGCCGTCGCGATGGCAGATGGTGACGTTCATGCCTTCTTTCAAAGTGCCTCTGTGTATGCGGCCGACGGCGATGCGTCCTGTATAAGTGGAATAGTCAAGCGAAGTAATGAGCATTTGCAGCGAACCCTCAAGGTGTTTCGGTGCCGGTATCACTTCAATGATTTTATCAAGAAGATAGTTGATGTCGTTGGTCGGTGTCTTCCAGTCCTCACCCATCCAACCATTTTTTGCAGAACCATAGACCACGGGGAAATTCAGTTGGTCTTCGGTAGCGTTCAGGTTGCACATCAAGTCAAAAGCCATTTCATACACCTCTTCCGGACGGCAGTTGGGCTTGTCCACCTTGTTGACGACAACAATGGGCTTCAACCCAATGCTCAATGCTTTTTCAAGCACAAAGCGCGTTTGGGGCATTGGACCTTCAAATGCGTCAACCAACAAAATACAACCGTCTGCCATGTTGAGCACGCGTTCAACCTCTCCGCCGAAATCGGAGTGTCCCGGGGTGTCGATGATGTTTATTTTTACGTTTTTGTATGAAATGGAAACATTCTTTGAGAGGATGGTGATGCCGCGTTCACGTTCCAAATCGTTGTTGTCTAAAATAAGATTGCCCGTTTGTTGGTTCTTTCTGAATAGGTTGCCGGCAAGAAGCATCTTGTCAACAAGTGTGGTTTTTCCGTGGTCAACGTGCGCAATGATAGCAATGTTTCGTATGTCCTGCATTTTAAAATTATGGATTTTTTTAATTAAGCTGCAAAGTTACGAAAACTCTAAATTTTGTTGGGACAATATGTTTAGAAAAGGGAAAAGTAACTCAAAATCTTTTGCTTTTCGGTTGTTCAATCAAGTTGTCCGTTGGTGGTCTGCATAAGGGTGTATTGTGGCAATTCAAAGTTTTGTTTCCTGTTTTGGTTGTTTTTGAGGTGTATCAACATGACTGTGTTTGATGATAGTGGGAAGGGCTTCATCCATTAGTTGAAATAATTCACACACATTCTCCGCTCGCAGCATCTTGATGCGTTGTTCCCTGAAGTCCGGGATTCCCTTGAAGAGCGGTGTGGCCGCAATGTGGCGCCGAATGTGGAGAATGCCGCGATATTCATCAATGCGTGCCACACTCTGTCGTACTTCTTCCTTGAGTATCTCCATTTGCTCCTGTACTGTAAGAGGCGTGTAAGGCTTGCCGTCAAGTGCCTGTCGTATTTCGTTGAAAATCCATGGACGTCCGAAAGTGGCGCGACCAACCATGATGGCGTCAACGCCATAGCGTTCGAAAGCTTCTCGTGCTTTTTCTCCGCTGTCAATGTCACCGTTGCCGATAATGGGGATTGATATGTTGGGGTTGCGCTTTATTTCTCCAATGAGTGTCCAGTCGGCTTCACCCTTGTACATTTGAGAACGTGTTCGTCCGTGAATGGTGAGTGCCTGTATGCCTGCATCCTGAAGTTGTTGGGCGAGGGTGGTGATGATGAGGTGTTCGCAGTCCCATCCTAAACGGGTTTTGGCAGTAACGGGTATGGGGGTGGCATTGACGACGGCATTGACGATTTCAAGCATAAGCGGTACGTTCTGCAGAAGCCCTGCACCCGCACCCTTTCCAGCCACTCGCTTGACGGGGCACCCGAAATTGATGTCGATGATGTCGGGATGGGCGATGTCGGTTACTATGCGTGCGGCATCAGCCATTGCAGCGGGGTCTTTTCCGTATATTTGGATGGCTACCGGACGTTCATCGGGACAGACCGTGAGTTTGCGCAAACTTCCCTGCACCATGCGCGTGAGTGCGTCGCATGAAACAAATTCTGAATACACCATTGCTGCTCCCTGTCGGCGGCAAAGCATACGGAAACCGATGTCCGTGACATCTTCCATCGGTGCCAGCAATACCGGGCGCTCTCCCAAATCAATTGTACCTATCTTCATGTTTTCTTTTAACTTGCATTTACAATTCTATCAGTTTTTGCTCTTGAAATTTGTCTATTTGCCGTTGCGATTGCAAAAGTAAGTAAAAAACAATATTGAAACTTGGTGGAACCGTGTTTTTTCAGTTACTTTGCATTTAATGTATTATTGTCGAATAATTATTTTGGTTTTTGTTGGGACATTGTTTCTACACAAGGCATTTTCCGAAGTCAGGCTGGTGGGTAATGCCACTTATTATAGCAATCATTTTGATGGGCGCGCAACGAGTGGAGGAGAATTGTTCCAAAAGAATTCTTTCACTTGTGCCCATCGCACATTCCCCTTTGGAACAGTGTTGAAGGTACGCAGTTTGAGCAATAGTAGACAAGTTTATGTAACTGTAAACGATCGGGGACCATTTACCCATGCTATCATTGACCTTTCGTATGCGGCGGCTGAATGTTTGTGTATGATTGAGAAAGGAGTCGAACAGGTGGAAATCACAACAGTTCATGAAGTGCAGCGCATCCCCTACAGGTGGTCTGACAAAACGTATATTCCACGAATTTCCGTATATGATGTGGTTTTCGGTTGTTACCTACCGCTTGCGGAATGGTCTGAAAACAAGTGCAAGTATTCGAAATGCTTGTCGCCAATTGTTGATGAAGAGGATGGATTTCGTGTGGTGCAGAACAATACGAGGCAAGATTTGGATTTTCTAAATCATATATTTACAGACGAAAACCAGATGCGGCAAAATTGGGAAAACATGTACAAATTACAATAATTTATAAAATTACAACGATGAAAAAAGCGACACAATGCGTACAGTGTGGCTGGCAGCCAAAAAACGGTGAGCCCCGCGCCTTACCGATTTATCAGAGCACAACATTCAAATATGACGACAGCGATGCCATGGCTCGTCTTTTCGACCTTGAAGAAAATGGGTATTTCTATACTCGTTTGGCGAATCCTACCAACGACGTGGTAGCCAAAAAGATTGCGGACCTTGAAGGTGGCGTGGCAGGTGTCCTGACATCATCAGGCCAGGCGGCTTCTCTTTTCTCTGTTTTGAACATCGCTTCCGCTGGAGATCACATCATCTGCTCCAACAGCGTATATGGTGGAACATTTAATCTGTATGGAACAACACTCCCGCGTTTGGGTATAGAATGTACGTTCATAAATCCAGAAGATGATGACGATGTGATTGAGGCTGCATTTCGTCCGAACACGAAACTTGTATTTGGTGAAACTCTCTCGAATCCTGGGGTTCGTGTGTTTGACATAGAACGGTTTGCAAAGATAGCGCACGCACATGGTGTGCCGTTGGTAATAGACAATACTTTTGCGACGCCTATCAACTGTCGTCCGTTTGAATGGGGGGCGGACATCGTCATGCATTCCACGACAAAGTATATGGATGGACATGGCACTCAAGTAGGTGGTGTGGTAGTAGATAGCGGAAACTTTGATTGGGATGCACACGCAGACAAATACCCTGGTTTGACTCAGCCTGATGAGAGTTACCATGGACTGACATACACGAAAAAATTCGGTAAGGGTGCCTATATAACGAAAATTGTGGTTCAGTTGATGCGTGATTTAGGTTCCATTCCTTCACCGATGAATGCTTTCTTCTTAAATCTTGGCTTAGAGTCGTTGCACCTCCGTATGGCTCAGCATTGCAAGAATGCACAGGCGGTCGCGGAATTTCTGTGCAGTCATCCTCGTGTTTCGTGGGTACGTTATCCCGGGTTGAAATCTGATCCGCATTATGAATTGGCACAGAAATATATGCCAGGTGGTACTTGTGGAGTGATGTCAGTAGGACTGAAGGGCACGCGTGCTGATGCTGTTGCTTTTATGGACAAGTTGAAGTTGATTTCCATTGTTACGCATGTAGCTGATGCTCGTTCCTGCATACTGCATCCTGCAAGTCATACACATCGTCAATTGACTGATGAACAGTTGAGCGCTGCCGGCATCGCTCCTGATTTGATGCGTCTTTCAGTTGGCATAGAAGATGTTGAGGACATTATCGATGATTTGAAGCAGGCCCTCGAAGCTTAGGATATTGTAGTTTCCATATTGCGTATGAAATTTTCTCTTTGGATTTTTCTGATTGGTATCATTCTTCCCGTTTCAGCAAGTGGCAAGAAGGAGAAACCAATTGTTGCCTTTGGCGTAGTGACAGACCTTCATTATAACAATGAAATTGAAGTGAGAGGCAGCAGGCATCATAAGGCTACGAAGCGAAAACTGCAGGAAGCAGTGGATACTTTCAATGTGCGAAAGGTTGATTTCACCGTGGTATTGGGAGACATCATCGACTTTAAACTGGAAAGTTTTTCCGACTTGAAACCCATATTTGCTTCTTTAAAGAAACCGGTCTACAAAGTTTTCGGAAATCATGATTTTTTGGGAACTTATGGAACGTCAAAGCAAGCGCAGGTGGAGAAAGAATTGGGACTTGAAGCCCCATACTATTCAAAATGCAAACACGGAATACGCTTTTTGTTCTTGGATTCCAATGATATAGGTGTCCTTTCAAGAAGTGCGGACACTCCTGAGGGAAGACAGGCCAGGGAAATGCTGAAACATTGCAAAGAAAGACAATTCAACAATGCTTTTGAGTGGAATGGGACGTTAAGTCAGTTGCAACAAGAATGGCTGCTTGGTCAGGTTCAGACAGCGCAGAGGAAACATCAAATGGTCATCTGCTTTGCCCACATGCCTTTACAACCTTCCACGATAAACGCCCGAGATTTTCGCGGTCAGGAACTCACTGAAATGCTCGAACGGTATTCATGTGTGAAAGCATTCTTGTCGGGTCATCACCATGAGGGAAGCATGATGTTAACGGAGAAAATGATGCATTATGGTTTTCAGGGAATGATAGAAGGAGAGGACAATCATTTTGCCATTGTGAAAATATACAAGAATCGGTTGGATATTGAAGGATTTGGCAAGCAGGAGAGTAGGACAGTGAAATTCCAGAACGTTTGGTGAATCAAGCATCCATTAGTTGCTGACAGGCTCAGCGGGCAGTCTTTGACATTCAAAAACTGCCCGCTGATTGTAAATGATCGATTATCCGATTTGATAAACTTATAAAAC
>DCGD01000030.1:0-7864 GCA_002315195.1 Prevotellaceae bacterium UBA1787
CATGCCACAATGCCGCCATGTTCAAGAAACTGGTCAACAACGCCACGTACAGAAGATGGCAAGGTTGGAACAGTCTCTACGGTATTTCGAGATATTCATTCGTGATGCTGTCGAATGCCGATGACAATGAAATACATCTTTATGATTACTTTGAGACCGAATATGTGCGAATGGCGGAACTGATACTTGTCCAAAAGGCCTCCGTTCTGAAATTCTCCCAGGAGGTGACGAACATCAGCGTGCTTGACCCCAAAAAGGACCTGTCGGTCAAAGTGGATTCACTTTACAAGGAATATATCCGGTTTGTGAACCAAATTCATTTCCGCGAGGTTTCGGCATACGACCAAGCGATTGAATTGTACCAACTGCTTTATAAGCAAATGGACATTGAACATCAAGTGGACAAACTTGACCAAGAGATTGACGAACTCCATACGTACATTCAACTCAGGGAGGAAAGAAAGAAATCAAAGGTAATGAACATGCTGTCCCTCCTTGGAGGCATTGCCCTGCCAGTCTCCATCGTCACAGGTTTTTTCGGCATGAACAACAACCTGAACTCCGATGGCACCCACAATTTGCTAACCAACTTTCCATTGCAATTAGTCATCATAATTGCTTCCACAATCATCACGACTGTATCAATTGTATATTATCACAAAAGAATAAAATAGGACATGGAAATTTCAAACAACCTTCTGCCAAATTTAGCAACCAACCCATACGATGTTGCCATCAACGGGATATGGGCGGTTGCGTTGCTGCTATGCCTGGCGAGTCTCTGCTTCTGTGCTTATAAAATTGTCAAATTATACATGAATTGCACCAAGGACCGAATGGCGAAAGCACATGAAATTAAACTCAAGGAATTGGAACTCAAACAAAGAGAGATGGAACTCAACAAACTGAGATTAGACTACAACCAAGATATCAAACTCAAGGAATTGTCCCATAAAGCCAAAATGGACGAGTGTGAATTTGAGTTGAAAAAGAAAATAGAAGGATTTTAACCGCAACAACAATAGCGCATCATGAATAAAATTGTAATAACATTGAAACAGCACACGCCTATCCTGCATTTCCAACCATCGCAGGAAGGCGCCACCTTGCGCGCCTCGGAGGTGAAGCCAAAACTCGACAAATTTTTGCTCAAAACGTTGGGTAATGGCGACTACGACAAGGGCAAAAAAAATGCCGAAGAAAAAGGTTGGCTCATCGGGGACTCAAACGCATTGAATTATAAGATGAGAATTGATGCAAATGGACAAACACCTGATGAATATCTTGTGGCATCGTACCTAAACAGAAGAAATATTGAAAAATTGAATGGAAATCGTATCCTTGTGTTGCCCAACACGCCATTTTTTGCCCAGGAACAGCAAAACGGAGAAATTTGCAGAAACATTGACAAATGGAGAAATCTCGAAAAAAAAGGTTTGATGTTCAAGCAACCAATCAACATTCAAATCATCACAAAGAGTGAGGATAAAGAATTAGCTTTATCCATTTCCAATAATATTCAACTATTTTTCCTGAGTACAAATTTTGGGACAAGACAAACCAAGGGTTTCGGTTCGTTTTCAGTTATTGAAATCATTAATAATAACATTGTTTTGCAAGATAAAGAAAAATTGCTTCGTAAATCTTATGAATTTGTATGTAAATGTACAGAATCGTTTCATCCTACCGATTTCGCCTCTATTTTCAATAGCATTAATGATAATTATAAATTACTAAAGAGCGGAAAAAACAAGCCATACAAAAAATCTTTGCTAAGAAACTTTGTTGAAGAAAATTATAATTACCTGTGGGAAAAACGGTTTATTAAAAGAAAATTTGCCGGTCAATTTGAAGACGAAAATGGTGATTTATATGTACTTAGGACAAATCAACAAACAAAAATAAGATATAATCGCGGTGAACAATACCGTTTCATTAGAATAATGTTAGGTTTGGCTGAACAGTTTGAGTTTCTTTTGGATAATGAGAGAACAAATAAGATGATACTCAAATTCGAATCGAAAGATCAGTCAATCGAAAGATTTGCTTCACCTCTGTTGTTTAAGGTTATTGATGGCAGCATATATATTCTGGTGAATGAAATACCCCAAGATGTTTTTGACAAAACTTTTGAATGCTTAGTTACGTTCAAAGAAGATGATGGATATGATCGTGAATCTATCGGTGACTTAAAGACACTGTCAGAATTTTCGTTGGTAGAATTTATGAAATACGCTTGTAATGATGAGGATTTCAAGTACAACATATTATAAGAAATGAAAAACTATTCAGCCATTAACATAGGTCCCATTTACAAGACCATCACCATGGCACGCAAACCAAGGGGATTGTGGGCCGCGAGTTATTTGTTCTCGCTTTTGATGAAGTGCATCATTGAACAAATGCCGAAAGACAAGATTATTTCTCCAGCTGTTGTAGAGGATATGCGCACGGATGTAGGTCTGTTTCCTGACAGATTGTTCATTGAAGGCGACATCAATGCAAACGGAATTAACAAGGCCATAACTGTATTTGCCGAAAAGACAGGATTGTCGGAAGATACCGTAAGAGGCTATTTCAACATCATGCATGTCACCATTGATGCCGACACCATCGCGGAAGCCATCAAGAACCTGAACAACAAACTGGATTGTATGGAACTGTTTGAACGGGCGACAGATTCCGACGACGAACAAACAATCATTGACCTAATAAGTATGAATGAGCGTTCTCCTTTGTTCAAAGAGGCATTCGGCAAGTCTAATTTCCGCATTGAAGACTTGAAAGACATCGCTTCCAACGAACGAAAAGACAATATGTCCTACAATGATTATTTCTGCATCGTCCAAGCCGACGGAGACAACATGGGCAAGATTATTTCTTCCCCGGGTACCAACATCCATGGGGTGTCCAAATCCTTGTTGGATTTTGGAACCGCGGCGGTAAACGCCATCAAGAAATTCGCGAACAACAGTCTGCCAATATACGCGGGAGGAGACGACCTGCTGTTCATCGTGCCTGTCGTGGGGAATGACGACAGGAATGTAATGGATTTGTTGAAAGATATTGACGACATCTATGCCGACAAGGTTAAATCCATGGCCGACAATAACGATGTAATAACCACGATGTCATACGGCCTGGCGATTTGCTACTATAAATATCCGCTTTACGAAGCGCTTGAAACCGCCCGCGGGCAACTTTTTGGAGTCGCAAAGAATGTCGAGGGAAAGAATGCCATCGCCATCGACCTGCGCAAGCACAGCGGCGGCTCATTCTCCATCAATTTCACCAAAAACAGGACGGACCTGTACGAAGCGTTTGGAAAAGTGATTGAAGCGAGCGGTGAATCAGAGGCTGTCGTTTCGGCTGTGGCACACAAGATTCGGAGCAATGAAGACCTGCTCGGCTTATGGCTGGGAAAAGACAGCTACAAGAAACGCAACCTTAATTTCTTCAAGAAATACATGGAGTATTCCGAAAAAGACGACTACAAACACGCCGCGCTGAACTTGCTAAACACCTTGTTCGCAAATGTCCCTGAACAACTGACAGACGCTGAAAAAATTGAATGGATAATCCAAAACATGTATGGCATGCTAAGAACCGCTAAATTTATGAAAGGAGAAGACAGTCATGAATAATTCTTATTTGATAACACTGACACCCACCGGAAAGTTTTTCTTCGGGGGTGAAATGACTTTCAAGGTCAAGGGGGAAGGCGATAAATACAATGAACAGTATTCGAGTTACATCATCGCATCCAACCGAATGCCCCAGCAAACGTCCCTGCTCGGCATGCTGAGATTTCTCCTCCTTCGCAACGCGGGAGGAAAGGTGTTCCGCGACAACAAGATCCAATCGCAAGAGAAAGCCAAAAAACTCATAGGACAAAGCAGCTTCAAGGTCAGCGACAAACACGAAGTCGCTTCGTATGGAAAAATAGACAGCATTACGCCTTGCTTCCTGATGGAAGGAAATACGCCCGTTCCCGTATTCTGCAAAATCAAGCCGGAGACATTCGACATGAGCGAAACAACCAAAGCGACTTTCAACGCAAAGGCAATACTTGTTCCCAAAAACACATACTGCGCCAAAGACCTTGTGAAAAACCGCCTTGATGATTATTTCAAGGAGGACCAACGCATGGGACTGGACAAGGCTTACGATGGCAAGAAAAGGGCGGTTTCTGATGATGAAACGCATTTGTTCAAGCAGACGAACCTGCGGCTGAATGATGAAAACCACAAAGACCTGAAGTTCGCTTTCTACGCAAAGGTGGATTCCGACATTCCATTGACGAAATACAACGGACAATTGGTATCGGTGGGCGCGGACGGTTCTGCCTTTGTGATTGGTATCAAATCTCAAGCTTACCAACCCAACCTGACAGAAGAACAGACGAAAAACCTTTGCGTGGTTCTTTCGTCACCCGCTTTCCTTGACTTCGACAAACTCGACCATGTGGCGTTCGCCACGACTTCCGTCATCCCTTTCAGATTCCTGAGCACTACGGTTGACACGGAGTCATACGACAGACTGAGCAGGAAGATTGGCCACGGCAAAAAATACAACCTCTATGATACAGGGTCTGTTTTCTACTTTGAAAACGAGGAAAAGAGAAAACAGTTCACGCAAGCCCTTGAGGGCTATGAAGATTTCCGACAGATTGGATACAACTATTACATCATTAACGATTAAAAATTGAATACATATATGAAAAAAGAAAACATCTGGATTATCACTCCAAAAACCAACCTTCACGTTGGGAATGAAAATACTTCAAGTTACGGACTCATTGACCTCGCCGTTCAGCGCGATGCCATCACGGAGTTGCCGTGCATCAACTCCAGTTCATTAAAGGGCGCCATCAACGAGTGGGCTTCCCAATGCGAAAAAATGAACGCGGAACAGTTAGTGGCCATTTTCGGTTCCGACAAGAGCAAAAGAGAGGATGGGAAAAAGGGACTGGATTCAAAGAAAGGGGGCAACATTTTCTTTGACGCGAACATCATCGCCCTACCCGAGCCCGATGACAAAAAATTGTTCAAGCTGATTACCTGCAAGGAGGTCATAAACGCTTGCATCGCCAAGGCCAGGATGCTCGGAATTGACGTCACTGAACCAGAGTTAAAGAAAGATGCTGAATGTGTGAGCCTTGAAGATTTCAAGAACGCTTGTTCCGATGACAATCTCCCCATCATTGCACGGAATGTTCTTGAAAACGGAATCAGCAAGAACCTTTGGTATGAGCAAATCGTACCCGCCGAGACCCGTTTCTTCACGATTATCGGCAGAATGGACGATACGGAAGATGTCTTGACGAAAAAACTCAATGGCAAGACCGTCCAAATTGGCGCAAACGGTTCCATAGGCTATGGCTATTGCAAGTTTGAACATCTCTAATCCATTTTGCCATGATGAACAAGACAAGAAACAATGAGTTGATGAAGTTGGCGGACGACACCCTTCAAAAAAGTACCATACTCAAAGACGGCAGCATCAAGGATTCATACAACGGCCAGATTGCCGCGCTTGGGGTGACCATCGCCATGAGCGGTTTGCTTCCTGCCCTGGCCATTTATTACAAGAAAGGAACTACGGATGTAGATAGAAAACCCATTCTTGAAATCATTGCAGAAATGATATCCAATGACAATAAAATGACTGACCCTGACATCAAGAAAATTTCATGCGCCAAGAGCCTTCTGCAAACTGCCATTGAATCAAGCAAAAACAAAAAGCAATTTGCCACCCTTCAGAAAGAAGTGGAAGAATGTTCCATCGCTCTCAAGCAGGTTGTCAGAACTTATAACCTTGAATAACATGAACATTAAAAACTTTTATTACAAAGAATATTTCGAGGACATTGATTTCAACTTTGTCCTGAAGGGCAAAAAGCCAACCGATACAGACGTTGATAAGATAACAGAGAAAAATAAAAAACTTTGTGAAGAAAAATTTAGAAAAAATATAATCCCGGCGCCTGAATGTGTAACGCATAGACTGCGACTGAAGGTGTTGTATCCGGGACTTGTCACCGGGGTTGGTATTGTACACGAGACATCCGTCACGGGAGAATTCAAACTGGGCATGCATTTTGACCATACTTACGGATTCCCCATCATTTATGGCTCTTCCGTCAAGGGTGTCTTGCGCGAGTATCTGAAAGAAGTGTTGGAGGATGACCAAGATAAAAAAGACATGGAAACGGCTATTTTTGACGGAGGTACATCCATCTATGACCGTGACGTGTTTTTCGATGCCGTAATCGTAAAGGGAAACAAAAACGGTTGCATACTGGACAAGGATGCCATCACGCCTCATAAAGATGGACCATTGAAAAACCCCATACCCATTACGTTCATGAAGATTGCACCCGGCTGCACCATCGAGTTCCGATTCAAACTGGTTACTTCGGTTGTCAAGGACAAAACAATCACCGCCGACGAAAAACTAAAATATTTCAAGGAGATTCTCACAACCTTTGGCATCGGGGCCAAGACCAACGTCGGTTACGGACAATTGGCTGAAATTTAGTTATGGGAAAGACGCTGGTAAACATTGTGACGGAGGACAATCCGATACCCGCTTATCTGTTTGTCAAGGAAATGTACGAGGAGGGAGATTTCCTCCTCCTCATTTCCGCCAAGGATACGGAAGATGATTTGGACCATCTTTCAGAGATTGTCGGGGTTCCTCAAAGGAACATCATCGAGATTGTCCTGAAGAATGACATTGATGAATTCCGCTACGAACTCATCTGCAGAACGTTGCGCAACAAACTTTCTTCCGAGTGCCGCTATTTCGTCAATCTCGCAGGGGGGACGCGCTACATGGCGCTCGCGGTTCAACAGGCTTTTGAGGATTATAACAGTTGTTTCTACTATGTCAATGTCGAGGACAATCAGATTATCCAATCCAAGTTTGACGACAGCATTTACAATGATGATGATTACGGTTTCGGTATTCGTCACAGAATGAACGTCACCGAGTACCTGGACATCCACGACATGGAACACGATACCAAACGGGAGAATCTCCAACCTATTTTCCCGCTGGAAATGGCACGGACCATGCTGGAACTGTTCACCAAGGGAGGACTGAACCAGGGCGATTTCAAGATTTTGGAAATGCTGCGCAACACATACAGAAATTGCCATTATGTCAATTTCCATGAATTTGAAAATAGAATGTCCAAAAATTCCAAATATGTTCCCAAGATAGAAAAACTCCTCGACAGGATAGGCTTGACGCCAAAAGGAGACAATATCCTGGTCAGGGAAGAGGTTGAATGGTTGACGGGAGGATGGTTCGAAGAATATATTTACTACATCGTCAAGGAAGCCATCCAACCGGATGACATCGTCCGCGGCATACATATTTGGGACGAAAAGGCATATCGCAGAAGAAACGAACTGGACGTGACCTTTATCAAAAACAACAAGTTGTTCGTCATTGAATGTAAGACGGGTATTGAAACCGAACGAATGTTCAACGAAATTGTCTATAAGGTCTGCGCCCTCCGCGAGAGCCTTCTCGGCATTTCATGTACGTCCTACATTTTTACCTTGAAAGAAGACGCCAAGGACACGCTTACACCTTTGGCGGAAAGTATGGACATCAAGTTGGTCGACAAGGATATTCTGCTCAATGAAAATCTGTTGGCGCTGGAATGGGCGCGCATTAAGCAGATTGCCTGCGTTTGACCTTGGCTTTTTGGCTATGGCCTTGGCTTTGCTGAGATTTGGGAACACAAAGGAGCGGGAGAAATTCTCCCGCTCCTTTGTTCGTAAAAGTCCTTGTCAATCCTACTCGGCCGCTTTTTCCTCTTCGGCTGCGGGTGCCTGCGCGCCGGCCTCGT
>DCGD01000030.1:7893-10422 GCA_002315195.1 Prevotellaceae bacterium UBA1787
GAGTTGCGGTGGATGCGTCGGCGTTCTGCTCGGGAAGTGCCGGCATGTTGCTTGGCACCTCGGTGTTCTGCTTCATCATGACGGATGAGTCCACGCCCCTGGAAGGCAACAGATAAGCCGCGGCTACGCTCAATACAACCATTGCAACGGCCAAGCCCCAAGTGGTCTTTTCGATGACGTCGGTTGTTTTTCTAACTCCCATGATTTGGTTGGAAGAAGAGAAGCCTGAAGCCAAACCTCCACCCTTGGACTCCTGGATAAGTACTATCAAGGTCATCAAAATGGAGGCAATTACAATCAGGATAATTACTACGTTATACATACTATTCTATTTTTTTTTATTATTAATTGCTATGAGTTGTCCCAAAAATCGAATTTGTTCCGCAAAGTAACGATTTTTTTCTGGATTATTGGCTTCCAATACCTTGATAATTTCCAATGCCCGCTTATAATTCTTTTGTTTGATGAAAATTTGCGCCAATTTCTCCGTATAGTAATCTTCATTTGGCAAATCGTCACCTTCCGTGTTGGGTATGTACTCAGGGGTTTCGGACAGGGAAATCCTTGATTTCGACGTCTTCTGCCCTTCCGCCTCAGTATGGGCGTTTTCGGTTCTCCCGGCGTCCGTGAGTTTCGGCGCATAGTTCGGAATGTCATCATTCTCTTCCTCATCCAAATTCATGAGATACGACATGTAATCCACCGAAGGGTCCACGTTCGCTACGCTTGGAGTTTTGTTTGCATGGGCTTTCCCCTTTGGAGTGTCGGAAGTCAGGGTGTTCAAGTAGCCATCTATCAAGGAAAGCGTTCTGTCCGCGTCGTTCTTGGTTTCCTCCGTCTCTTCGTTGGAACTTTGGTCTGGAATGACGTAGTTTTCGCTTTCCACCAAATTGAACAACACGCTCCTGTCCGCAAGCAACAATGCGGAATTCCTGAGCTCGGCGTCGAAGGTGATGTCATGAATGCGGTAAAGGTTTTCAAGAAACAGCAAACGGGCTGTTTGGTAATAGGGGTAGCGTTCCACCATGTCCCTCAACCATTCGGCCGTGTCGCGGTTCATGCTTTCAGGGTGCTTCACCAAATTGATGATTGTGTATTGCGTCTGTTCCATTCGTCTTCTGATTTTACCAGTTGGCTACGGTCGCATTGTATATCTGGTCCGTGATGTCTTCTATCATCTGCTGTACGAGGGCTTCCTGGACCGATTGCAACTGCTGGGAGGCGTCGTATTCCGTCGTGGCGGTGAACTTGCGTTCAAAATCGTCGGTATGCTTCTTGTTGTTCACAAAACGCACGTTCACGGACATACGCAGCTGCACCTGCGCCGAGAAACCGGTCGCCGACACGGACTTGTTGAACTGCGCGTACTCTATGATTTCTCCCGAGAGTTGCAGGTCACCGTTGCGTTTCACCTGTTTCAGCCGGGTCTGCTTTGCGTATATGTCCTGAAGCTGGTTGTTGAACATGGCATGCATGGGAGCCCATACATAGGCTGAACGCAAGGGGAAATCCGAGAATTGGATGGTCTTGATCAAGTCATAGTTGATGGATGCGCCATTGAACTTGTAGGATATGGAGCATGAGACCAGCAGCGACAGGATGCATGCCGAAACCAAACAGGATATTTTTTTTATTCTATTCCAAATCATATTCCTTAATTTTGCGGTATAGCGTACGCTCTGAAATGTCCAGTTCACGCGCGGCGTCCCTACGGACATTGTGGTTACGTTCCAAGGCTTTCTTTATGGCGTTGCGTTCCATGTCGCTCATGGTGTGAATATTCACGCCATCTTCCAAACATTCCGTTTCCATCCGCCTTGTAGTTTCCAGTTCGCCAACCACTTCCGCATCCTGCGCTTCGGAAGTGATTCTGTTCTTTCCATTTGAAAGGTCCGTCACCTGACGGCGCAGCTCGGACACATCCCGGCGCAAGTCGAACAATATCTTGTACAATATCTCCCTTTCGTTTTCAAAACTGTGTGAAACCATCTCAGGTTTCAAGGGAACCAGACCATACCGGCCTCCATCGCGGGGCAGGTACCGCTCCAACACCTCGGGGGTGATTTCACGCGCCTCGGCGGTGACCGACATGTTTTCGGTAATGTTCTTCAGTTCGCGGACGTTTCCCGGCCACTTGTAGGCCATCATGCACTGCTTCGCCTCTTCGTTCAAACGAACGGGCGGCATCTTGTATTTCTCGCTCATCAACATGGCGAACTTTCGGAACAGCAGCAAGATGTCGTCCCCCCTTTCCCTCAAAGGAGGCACGTTGATGGGAATGGTATTCAAGCGGTAATACAAGTCCTGGCGAAAACGTCCCTCGGCTATGGCCTTGGGAATGTTCACATTGGTGGCGGCGACGATGCGGACATTCGTTTTCTTGACGTCGCTTGAACCGACGCGCAGATATTCACCGGTTTCAAGAACGCGCAGCAGGCGGGCCTGTGTGGAGATGGGCAGTTCCCCCACTTCATCCAAAAACAACGTGCCGCCATCGGCGGCGCCGAAATAACCCTCCCGCGAGTCCAC
>DCGD01000030.1:10429-12851 GCA_002315195.1 Prevotellaceae bacterium UBA1787
TGAAAGCGCCCTTTTCATGCCCGAACAATTCCGAGTCGATGGTCCCCTCAGGAATGGAGCCGCAGTTGACGGCAAAGTATCTCTTTCCCTTTCGGAGACTGTTGTCATGTATCACCCTCGGAAATATCTCTTTTCCGGAGCCGTTCTCACCCGTTATCAAAACAGAAAGATCCGTACGGGCTACTTGAAGAGCCACATCCAATGCACGATTCAAGCCGTCATAGTTTCCTACTATGTCGTACCTTTGTTTAACTTTTTGTAAAGCAGATTCGTTCATATCTCGCTATTTACGGCAAAATTACACAATATTTGGGACATATCACCCAATGTGGGTTCCATAAATTATGCCTTGCGCCACATTCTTGTATTTGCCACCATCCCATGGCGCCTGGGATCGTCTTTTTTACTTGCCTGCATACATTCAGCACACGAAAACAAACTGCGCACTTTTTCTTTCCGCGAATTACCGAAAACCACCTCGACGCACCGCATTGAAACCGCCGGATACACCTCCCTACGCCCTCTATTCCCATTCTCCAATGCGGCTTCCCGCCCACACGGCGGCGACGCCAAGCACGATACTCAAAACCACATATACGCAAAAGACCACATATTGTCCGTTCCGCAGCATCTGCAACGCTTCGTTGCTGAACGTGGAGAAAGTCGTGAAACCACCGCAGACGCCTACGGTCAACAACAGGCGGCATTCATTGGAAATCTGAAGTCTTCCCGAAACCACATACAGAAAACCAATCAGAAAACACCCCGAGACATTCACCAAAAACGTGGAAAAAGGGAACACGCCAAAGACCCCGGAACCACCGGGGATGGCACGTCCGATAACGTAGCGGAGAACGCTTCCCAAACCGCCTCCCGCGAAAACACAAAGCCATTCTTTCATCNNGTTCATACGGTATTGTCAAACTAAAACGACATCACCAGCATGAAACGAACACCCCATTTCCTTGCGTTTGGATTGTCGAGATAATTCATGCGGCGCACCAACTGAATGTGACCCACCTTGAAGATGTTTCGGACACCGACTATCAGTTCGTAATAGGGTTTCTTTCCGTCCATCAGGAAGGAAGAATAGTTGTAGTTGCCGCCTCCGTCAAAGTGACCCGGAAAGTAAAACAACTTGTCATCGTTGGGGTTGGCGTAAGGGTTGTTCTTGTTCGTCAGCGAGCCCCACAATACGTTCACGCCCAAATACTCGCGCAATTTCAAATGACGCAGCAACGGGACGCGGTTGAACAATTTTCCGTTCATGCTCCATGCAACCATCAGCGAAGCGTAACGGTCGTTCATGAACTCCATGTTGTTTATCATGTTGAACATCTCGCTTTGGACGATGTAGGAAAGATTGGCATACGGCATGCACAGGAAAGGATAAGGCACCTTGTTCCACTGGGCGCCACCCTTGAGATGCACGTCGATTCTTCCTGCGGATGGAATCCAAAAGCGTTTGAAAATGTGCGCTTCCGTGAGATTGTAGGTATAGTCCCCCGCCAGCACGCCGTTCAATCCAAACGTATGGTTCAGTTCAAACACCGGGGCGTCCCGGTTGGTGGCGATGCGCCTCTGCTTCGTGTTGATGTAGGTGGCCCCGGGCTCGAAACGGAAGCCCAACCTCACTTCCGACGTGTTCAGGAAACGCTGATGCCGGTCCGCCTGGTCTGATGGCGTTCCCTTGCCGTCCAGTTTTTGGTAGAACAGCGCTCCGCACGGCTCGGTACGTTCACGCTTGAACTCGCTTTCCAAACGCAGACCGCCCTCCCACTCCTTCTGGTATTTCAAGCGGAAATTGTTGTAATACATCATTTGGTCCACCTTCGTCACCTTGAATGAAGAGAAGACGTTGTCCTTGTCCGTGGGCATGAACTTGTCCGTGGGAGCCATCACGTCACTTTGAACGGAGGCGATAAGGTTGTGCATGGGATATTCGCGGGGGAGGTACTCCTTGGCGTTGAACGAATACGTCAGTTCGCCCATTCCCTTCCAACGGTGGTCCTTGAATCCATGCGCCACATAACCTTTTCCGAACCAGTGTTTGTTCAGGTTCGCCGTGGTCTGGGCACTCATGCGCAGCCTGAAACCATCGATGAAATTCTGCGAGAAGATAGTATTCACCGGCCCTATGTCCACCTTGCTCGGTTTCGCGGGATTTGTGGACGTCTCCACGAAATTTTCGATGAAAGCCTTGGCGATGAAGAGAAACACCTTGAAATTATTCATCTTCGACACGCTCGACATCATCTTGTCCATATCGCTCTCGCATTTCATCAACTTTTCGGGGCGGTGTTCCTCCCAGTAAGCCTCATCCTGCATGTTGGCGTTCGTCTCTATCAACCTGTTCCCCGAAAACTTGAATCTGCGTTCGGGAATCTCCTCCAGACTGTAATCGCTGTAAATGGTGTTGCGC
>DCGD01000030.1:12872-14797 GCA_002315195.1 Prevotellaceae bacterium UBA1787
GCTGCACCTGGAACTTCGTGATGAAATCCGTAAGTTTCAACTGTACAATCATTTTGTCGACCGACAGCACCTGCTCACCGGTAGGGAGATTTTCAAATTCCTGGATGACGTTCAAATGATCCACGTAGTTCACGTCCGAACGCAGCGGTATTTCCAACATCGCTTTCTTCAATCGGTAGGATTTGTCAGCCATGACGTACAAACTGCCCATGAAACCGAAATCCTGCGGGTTGTTCGGCGTGAAGTTCACTTCGATGCACTTGTCCTTGCCCACCATAAGCGTGTCCGCAATGAAATAGCGGTAGAAGCCGATGGCAAGATGCGTGCTGATGGGGCTGATGAAACGCTGCTTCAGCAAGCGTATGTTGTCGTCGTTGATGTCCACATCCGTAAAACACTCCTCCAATACCGTGTTCAGTATGTCGCCCGTGTTGAACAGTTGGTTCAATCCCCTTTCACGCACGGCTTTCACGATGTCTTTCTCCGCCTGGGGCTCCTTGCGGAAAATATGCTGCAGCATGTTCTCCTGAACGGAAATGGGAAGAATCCTCTTGCCGGTCTCGGGACACACCTCCACATGCTCTTTCAGGAAAGCGACATTCTTGAAACGCTTGTTTTCCAGCATTTTCTCGGAAAATTCGTTAACGGCAAAAGTCAGTTTTTGGTACTTTTCATAACTGAAATAGTCATGCTGATGCAAGTCATGACGTTTCTTTGAGGCTATCACCTTGCGCATCAATTCCACCGCGGGGTTGTCCTTGCGACTGTATTTCTTTTTCTTTATCTTGATGGTGGCGGATTTCAACATGGTGGCAGACATATCCAACGCCACTTCAATCGTCGACATGCCCTTTTCCACCACTACCTCCTTGGTCGTGTAGCCCACACAGGAAAACTGCAATTTCTCGCCTTCCAACTTTACGACGGAGAACTTGCCGTTGTAATCCGTGGCGGTGCCCACCCTCTTGCCTTCATAGTGTACGGCGACGTATGGAATGGGTTCTCCCGTATTCCCATCGGTAACAACACCCGTAAGTTTTCCACTTTGGGCAAAACTCCCAATCGCACAAAATAAAATACAACACAAAAAAGAAATGTATCTCAAAACAAAAAACATCAATTGTACATAAATTAGACATCAATTTTCAATCCTGCCAATCCTACCCATCTGACATGACAAGAGAACATAGGAGAAAAGGTCACAGCCATGCATTCACTTTGAAGGGATGCACCCCTTCGTTTGCCTATTTGTTGAAAAAAATCAAGACAACAAGCAAACCACAACACAAAAAACACCCTTTTGAAAATCAAGACAAAAAAAACTCTTGACCCTTGGCTTCTTGGCTCTCAATCCAATTCCTCATCCGCCTCGTAACCACCCATTTCACGAATGGCATTCTTCAGCATGGCATACTGTTGGTAAAGATTGTTGACCGCCTCCTCACCTTTCGTATAGTCATACATCGGGCTCTTGAGGAAAAAGCTCAGGAAACGTTGGATTCCGTAACGGCCCGCGCGCTGCGCAAGGTCGGAAAGCAGCGTCAAGTCAAGCAGCAGAGGCGCCGCCAAAATAGAGTCACGACAGAGGAAATTGATCTTGATCTGCATTGGATAGCCCATCCACCCGAATATGTCAATGTTGTCCCAGCCCTCCTTGTTGTCGTTGCGCGGAGGATAGTAATTGATGCGTACCTTGTGATAATAATCGGAATATAAATCCGGCTGGTTCTCCGCCTTCAGGATTGTCTCAAGCGTTGAGAGTTTGCTCACTTCCTTTGTGTGGAAATTGGCCGGTTCGTCAAGCACAAGTCCGTCACGGTTGCCGAGGATGTTGGTACTGAACCATCCGTTCAAGCCCAGGCAGCGCGTGCCTATGATGGGAGCGAAGCCACTCTTCACCAGCGTCTGTCCCGTCTTGAAATCCT
>DCGD01000041.1 GCA_002315195.1 Prevotellaceae bacterium UBA1787
ATTCGACTGATCATGCTGTTCGGATTGAACGTCGAAAAAGTATCATTGACTTTTTCGAGTGCGTCGAGAATGTCTTTTTCAAGGTCTTTTTTGCCCGCATAAACGATGTGGTATGTCGTGCCGAAAATCCTGCCACTCAAAGTTTGGTACGCCATGGGTTCATTGGCTTCGCGGATGATGAGAATGGAAGCCACGACCAAGAATGCAAGAAACAGCAGTTTAATTATCTTTTTAGCCATTTGATTGATTTTCCGTTTAACGTCAGATGTCAAATATCACATTGAAAGTGGCGCCGAATGTGTGTCCTTCGTTGTTGCCATAGCCTGCTATGTACCACGGCGCGCCAATGTCGTCATTGGTCTGCTTGAGTCTCAGCCTGTATCGCGCCGACCAACCCAAATGAAAATTATTCCATATCTTGGCTTCAAGTCCAAATACCAGTTCTCCCCAAATACAAGTGCTTTTCAAACCGTTGAAGCGGTAGGGAAGAGTGCTTTTCCACACCGGATCAACCACATCGGGACCGCTCAAGTCAAATTTCATCGTGGTGTAAGCCAAACGCACACCACCGTAAACACGATTGCCGGACGTTTTGTCCTTGTTGAAATTGTAGTCGCAACCTATGCGAAGATAGGGAGAGTTGGTCTTGAAATGCAGTTCCGTGTCTTCGTTTGTGTGATCGCTGTGTCCAAGGCCGGCTTCAAGAATCGGGAAAAAGCGTTCCTTCAAATTTATGCGCAAAGCACCCTCTATCTGTCCGTAACTGGCTACACCATACATGACCAAGCCCGCGGCGTCGAAGGAAACTTGAAATCCTTGAAGCGTCTTGATGTTCTGTTCTTTCCAAAGTCGGACACTGTCGACCTGAACATACTGCACACCTCTTGTCCGCTGTGGTTTCTGCACGGGTTTTGCCGTGGTCTGCCCCCACAATGCGATGGGAACCAAACAACTACAGAGTGCTGATAAATACTTTAAAATGGTCATTTGCTTCGTAAGTTACCTTTGGATTAATAATGACGATACTGTCGATGGCCGTAGGGAAATCTTTGGTTGGTTTTCTTTTGCTTACAGTTACCCGCTTTACGACATGAAATATGGACACACCGCAATCAAGTGATTCAAAATGCGGCGTATTGGTGTGTTCTATGCATACCGTATCTATGACGACACCCGCTTTCGTTTTGAATTTAAATCGAAAGGAATCAACATTTTGAACATATCCCATAGGCAATGACAACTTGCTGAATTTAGTAGACCTGTTCAACAAAACAGTATCCGCAGGCAGCGCGGTGACGGTAAGGGTGTCGCCTATGGTCGCAGTCGTGCCAGTCTCGGAATTCACGAATACATAAAATGACCTGACAACGTTGCTCAACGTACAGTCAGAATTGTTGCAACTTGCCAACAACCCAAACAGCAACGAGAGAATTATGGAATGCGGTAATTTTCGAATCATGCACTTAAATTTCCTTTTCTATCTGGTAGTTGTTCCTGTTTTCTGAATTCCGGCTGATAAGTTCTCCAAGAAACCCATTCAAGAACAATTGCGTGCCCATAATCATCATGGTCAAGGCAATGTAAAAATAGGGGGAGGCGGTGACTCTTGGCGCACTGTACCCATTGCTCAAGGCATACAATTTGGTTGCCCCTACAATGACTATCGCCACGAAACCGATGAAGAACATAATGGAACCCAAAAATCCAAACACATGCATGGGCTTCGTGCCAAACTGATTGAGAAACCAGAGGCTCAACAAGTCCAAGTAACCGTTGAAGAAACGATTAAGACCGCCGAATTTGGTTTTTCCGTATTTTCTCGCTTGATGATGCACAACCTTTTCACCGATTTTGCCAAAACCTGCGTTCTTTGCCAAATAGGGAATGTAACGGTGCATTTCTCCATATACTTCGATGTTCTTGATTACATCCTTTCTGTATGCTTTCAATCCGCAATTGAAATCATGCAGGTTGTGGATTCCACTGACTTTACGCGCGGTGGCATTGAACAACTTGGTCGGTATGGTCTTTGACAATGGGTCATACCGTTTCTGCTTGTAGCCGGAAACCAAGTCATAGCCTTCTTCGGTAATCATGTGATAGAGTTCGGGTATCTCATCGGGAGAATCCTGCAAATCTGCATCCATCGTTATGACGACATCACCTTCCGCCTTTTTAAAGCCGCAATAGAGAGCGGCGGATTTACCGTAATTTCTCCGAAATTTGATGCCTTTCGCACGATTGTCCTGCAAAGACAATTCTTCGATTATCTTCCATGATGAATCGGTGCTTCCGTCATTGACAAAGATGACTTCAAAGGAGAAATCATGTTCTGTCATTACTCTCTTTATCCAACTGAAAAGTTCAGGGATGCTTTCTTCTTCATTAAACAATGGCACTACTACGGAAATGTCCATGGTATTCATAATTATTAAATTAGTTTTTCAGATATTTTTTATTTGTCTTGCAAAATACGGCGGTTGGAATAGCCAGGATGATTGCAATGAATGTATTGACGTCCAATACGTTGCCGGCTATGATAATGGGTGTGAAACTCTTCACGGCTTCTTCCAGGCTGGAAAAACCCGCGGCTGACAGCATCTGTTCCATTTGCTGTTTGAACTCCGGCGCTTCCAATATTTGTTTGTTTTCAGGACGATTCAGAAATGCCAGGTAGTTTTCAAAGAATACGCCATGATCATAGAACCTGAAATAAACGTACAGCACGACGCAATGTATCACGCCAGCGTAAAAGTAAAGAAGAAATCCAAACAACCATCCTCTTCCGAAAGTCACTATGCCGTCCTGTCTTACTTGACGTTCAAAATATTTGGCCAACGCTATCCCCACAAAAGGGATGGACATCATCATAATGAAATGGAGGAGTTGCAGCAGAGAATTTCCTGCAAAACCTGCTGCCAACACGAAAAAGGCAATGCTCCAATAAATACCGAAAAATGCACCCAACTGCATGGCGTATGCATTTGTCTGTTTGAAAGTTCCTGTATTTTTCATGGGAAAAATATCAATAGTGTGTGCAATGCGATGTCAGGGATTATTTGGATGGCATTTCCTTGATGAAATGTGATGCTTCCATGCCGGCCTTTGCGCCTGACGCCGCCGCGATGATGGCTTGGCGATAGGTGGGGTCGGCAACGTCACCGGCGGCGTATATGCCGGCTATGCCCGTGCGGGGACTCGCACCTTCAGTAAGGATATAGCCCGCCGCATCTGTCTTCAGCCATTTTGTGAAGAGTTGGCTGTTGGGTTGATGACCTATGGCAAGGAAGAAACCATCCAAGGGAAGGTCATAGTGTCGTTCGTCGCTTTCACCCTTCCTGTGTACGAGATGCGCTCCTTCCACGCCGTTGTCGCCAAAAAGACCTTCCGCCTGTGTTTCATAAAGAATTTCAATCTTGTTGTTGGCCTCGATGCGCGCTTTCAGTACGTGGTTGGCGCGGAGAAAAGGCTTTCTTACAATCATATAGACCTTTTTCGCCAATGTCGCCAGATATTCCGCCTCACCGCAAGCGGTGTCGCCACCTCCCACCACAGCCACCACTTTCTTACGATAGAAGAAGCCATCACAAG
>DCGD01000114.1 GCA_002315195.1 Prevotellaceae bacterium UBA1787
CCGGCGGGAGCAATGGGCGGCTTGGCCGATTCACAACCGGCCATGAACGCGACCGTCATGAACGCAAAGAGAAACAGCAGTGGATTGAACCTTTTTCTTTCACACATTGACGCAACGTATGGTTGGAGAGATTATTCAACCTTCCATTTGTTAAACCATGCACCGTTAAACAACAATCCCAAACGCAAACTGAAATAATTCTCCTTGATGGAATTGCTGATGGAAGGTTGAATGCGCTTGTATTCCGCGGCGATGGAGACTATGGAACGCCTGGAATATTGGTTGAAAATGGGGAAAGCAACTCCAAGGGTGGCAAGGTAGGTCTTTGGTCCGTCATTTTTTCCAACTTTATAATAGGAGGTGGCGTAACTGATGCCGGCACGGTAATTGATGCGGTTGCTAAAACGGAAACCATCGGGTTTAGGAACATATTGTACGCCGAGCGACACTTTGTGGCGGTTGCTGAGTGCATTGTCGACAACGCTGTATTTTTGAATGCCCTCTTTGGTGGTGAGTTGCGGTGATCGGCATTTTGACCACATCTGCAGGGTGTAGTCCGTTGCGATGATCCATCTGTTTTGATGGTTGAGGACGATGCCGGCGCCGACGGACGTCGGCAACTCGAATGCGTCCTTGACGTAAACAGTGTCAGCGCCTTCAACGGTGGATGTTCCCGTCTTTTGATTGATAAATTCTGAAGAGTTGCCCATTTTGTGCCCAAGGTCAGCGGTGAGTCCGATGTTGATGGATGTCTGTTTTCCGATAGGTTGTGTGAATTGGACACCAAAGTTGAGCGAATAGGTGCTGAGTTCGCCCATATAGTAACGTCGGAGCGCCTGTATGGTCGTTTCGGTGAAGGTGACGGTGGAATTGTGCGTGTAGTTACCCCAAAGATAACCTATGTTGGCGCCGATGGAAAGATTCTTGAAAGGTGCCCATCCCAAGCCACCAAAAAGTAGGCGCGTGCCGCCTTCGCCGGTGTAGGTGTATTTTGCGTTTTTTTCGCCGTAACCATCAATGTCCTCCATTTGGGTGTTGGAGTAGAAATTGTAGCCGATGGTGGTGAAGGGTCTCAACCCGATGGCGAAACCGAGGGTGGGTATGATTCTGAAACCTGCGGTCACATAGTCCAGTGTGGAGTTTTGAGCGCTGGTACTGGTGCCGTTGCAGTTCATGTTGGTGTTGGACATTGAAAGGCCGATGTCGAAAAGGAAAGTGAGAGAGTCAATGACGGCGTATGATGCCGGGTTGCGCGAGTTGAGGATATGTGGTCCGCGCATGCCAAGTCCGGCTCCGGCCATGCCGAGGCTGAACCCCTGTGATTCATCATTGAGTCCTCCCCATCCATAGCGTGAGTATGGGGAATTCATGCCGCTGGACTGTGCTTGGATGCCGTTGCACAGAAACAGTGATATGGCAAGGAAGAAGAAAAGAGCCTTTTTATTCATTATTATCCAAAATGTAATTAAGTCCCTTTGCAACGAGCCAATCGTCGGTAGGGAAGATGTTGTCAAAGTATTTGTCCAATCCGTAGGCGTTCCCGCCGGTCATGAGTACCGTCAGGTCGGGATATGTTTTTGTCAGTTCGTCAATGTAGCCTTTCATTTCAAATCGTATCCCGTTGATGACACCCGATCGGATTGCGGTTTCCGTACTGATGCCAAGTGTCGGGACTTCGCCCTTTTCACCAACTTGGGGGAGTTTTCCCGTGAAATGGTGAAGGGCTTGCAACCGCATGTGGAGACCGGGTGAAATGTTGCCACCATGAAAGTGTCCGCCTTTGTCGATGAAATCGTAGGTAATGCATGTGCCCGCGTCAATCACCAGCACGTTGTTGTCGGGGTAGTTTTGGTGCGCTGCCACCACCGCCGCCAGGCGGTCCATGCCCAGGGTCTCCGGTGTTTGGTAGAGATTGGCGATGGGGATGGGAGTCCGGTATGTGAGATGTAGAACGGGGCAAGGCAGCATGGCAAGTTGTTTTTGGGCTTCCCGACTGAGCGGAATGACGCTGGAAAGAATGGCTTTGTCGGGTTGGTACGCATTGGCGAAGCACATCAGGCCGTCCAACGTTTTGTTGTCGGCAATGCAATGCCTTACCATTCCGTCCTTTTCAAAAAGAGCGAATTTAGCCGTACTATTTCCGATGTCGATAATCAGATTCATAAATTTCAGTGGCAAAATTACATAAAAGAACCCGTATTTAAGAGATTTTGGGACGATTTTCTTTGCTCACTATGCTTGAGAAGCCATTCATTAAAAATTATTAACAGAAAAAGTGTTTTAAGGGTTTGAGTTTTTGAGTTTGCTGCAACTTTCCAACCATGCGGTCACGTCCGCGTCGGTAGGCATGTGCCAATCATTGCGCGGGCTGAGTGAGCAAGTGCCGACTTTTGGACCGTCGGGAATGCAGCTCCGCTTGAACTGTTGGTTGAAGAAACGCCGGTGGAATGTGGTCAGCCATTTCAATATGGTGTCATAACTGTATTCTTCCTGTTTGAAAGCCTGTTTGGCAAGGAAGAAGATCTTGGAGGGTGAGAAACCATTGCGGAGAATGTGGTAGACAAAAAAGTCATGCAATTCGTAGGGTCCCACCAAATCTTCCGTTTTTTGTGCGATGTTGCCGTCTGCGCTTGCGGGCAGCAGTTCCGGGCTGATGGGGGTGTCAACTATGTCAAGCAGAATAGTCCTGCTGTCGTTGTCCAGTTTGTCCGCCACCCAAGTTACGATGTGCCTTATCAAGGTTTTGGGAACGGAAGCGTTGACGCCATACATACTCATGTGGTCGCCGTTGTAGGTAGCCCAGCCCAGTGCCAGTTCACTTAAATCACCGGTGCCTACAACCAGTCCATTCATTTGGTTGGCGGCATCCATCAGGATTTGGGTTCTTTCGCGCGCCTGGCTGTTTTCAAAAGTGACGTCATGGACACTTTCATCCATTCCCAAGTCATGGAAATGCACTCGGCAGGCTTCAGCGATGCTGATTTCACGAATGGTGATGCCGAGGAATTTCATGAGCTGGATGGCATTGGTGTATG
>DCGD01000110.1:0-9708 GCA_002315195.1 Prevotellaceae bacterium UBA1787
TATTTGAAACTTGCAAATATTTTATTTAAAATTTATAATTATTTATAAATATAATCTAACAGCAACTTACCCTTATTCATCCTCGGAATACCTTATGGCAAATGGGATAGACAGCAGTCAGAAGAATGTTGAATATAAGTGTCGCAAGCAGATTGTCCGGCTGGCTGTGTACCATAAGCAAAAATAGATTGTACCAGACATGTACGCACTTGCAGATTTCACGCAAGCGTGTTCGCTATGTCGCCTTGCCGATATTCTGATGGACCTTTAATTTTCATTTGAAATTCAAATCAAGATTGGCCTTATTCTGCCACTACCTCCGCGGTGGTGACTGCCTTGAGGCATCAATACCCTCGCCCTCAGGCTGTCACTCCCCCCGACACAAGGGTCCCCAATTCCGACATGGTCGCTTGTGTGAGGGAGTTCCCTTGAGACGGACAATACCGAATACACATGCGACAAGTTCGGGAAGACATACAAGTTCAACACGGCTGCAATACTCAATACACAGCAACTCAAACTCATCCATAGGTGTACACAGGTACGGTCAAATCTTTATTTATTCATCTACAATGTTATATTGAACTCACGCGTGCAAGAATCAAATGTTTAAACATGCAAGAAATTTGGCCGCGGATATAAGTCTGAACACAAAAACAAACATTTTCCGATATAATATCTTAAATGCAAACTTTTTAATTTAACTTTGCATATTTAAACTTGCAAACTGATTGTTAAAGATGTTTCCAACAGATATCACCTCCGACGACAAGCGCATGCAGTTCGTTCGATTCTGCATTACGGGTTGTATTTCCACCGCTTTGCATTGGGGAATATATTGTCTGTTGTTGAATTGGTGTGAAGTGAACATTGCTTATACCATAGGCTATGTACTGTCCTTTCTTGTCAATTTCACCATTACCAGTTACTGGACTTTTCATACGCCCCCATCGTTGAAACGGTTCACGGGGTTCGGAGGATCTCACCTTGCCAACTATTTCATCCAGTTGGTATTCCTGAATGTCTATATATACCTCGGCATACCCCGGCAGTGGGCAGCCTTGATGGCAATGGGTTCGGCGGTCCCCATCAACTTTTTCATGGTCAGGTTCGTACTCACCAAGGACGGCATTATCGGGAAATTCTTTCTCAACCTGTGGCAACCTGTCCGAACATTTCTCACGAAGCCTTTCTTCCAAAAATATGGAACCTTGCTCGTTTTTTGGCTCATTTTGGCGGTGGTGGCGGGCATCTTGAAGATGAACAAGGGTAACAACATCATGATTTACCGTTATGTGTTCTTCAACCTGGTGGATCAACTCAACCTCTATCTCCCATATCCTGAAAAATTCGGAGACTTGAACCACTATGGTCCGGCGTTTTCCCTGGTAATAGCCCCCTTCGCCCTTTTGCCGCGTGCCCTGTGTACCATTTTGTGGAACGTAACCCTGACCGTTCTGCTTTATGTGTCCGTAAGAACCTCGCGCTTCTCCAAGTGGGAACAACTGTTCATACTGTGGTTCGCCGCCCATGACCTGCTTACCTGTCTGTTCATGCAGCAATTCAATATCGCCGTGGCCGCCCTCATCCTGTTGTCCTTCACCCTTGTGGAACGGGAGAAGGATTTCGCCGCGACATTCTGCATCGCCATTGGTGTCTTTGTAAAGCTGCTCGGTGTCGTCGGTTTGGTATTCTTCTTCTTTTCCAAGCACAAGGGAAAATTCATCCTGGGTCTGTTGTTGTGGTCGGCTTTGCTGTTTGTGCTGCCGATGTTGCTCAGTTCTCCCGATTACGTCATCAGCCAGTACGGAGAATGGTACCATTCCCTTCTCTCCAAGAACAGTACCAACATAGGGTCCAGGCTCAGCATGAATAATGTCTCCCTGTTGGGGTTCATTCGCAGATTGTTTGACAATGCCAGTTACTCCGACATGTGGATTATCCTTGTAGGGCTCGTCGTGGAAACCTTCTGCTTTTTCCGCATCTCGCAGTGGAAACACGTTGCTTTTCGGAAAATGGTGTTGGTGCAAATGCTTCTTTTTGTCATTCTCTTCAGTACGGGTACGGAAAACAGTTCATACGTCATCGCTGCCGTTGGCATAGCCCTTTGGTACAGTTCAGTACCTTGGAAACGCAACAAATGGGACGTATTGCTGATAGTCGTGGCTTTCATAGCCAGTTTGTTTCCAACCGACATATTCCCGGCCTCGCTCCGTCACGAAGTGCTGCAACCCTATTCGCTCCGAGCTGTTCCCGTCATTTTCATTTGGCTGAAACTCAGTTATGAAATGCTGAGAAAAGATTATTCCGATACGCCCCTCGCAAATCCAAACATTATTGACAAAAGAATTAATACGCTAAAAACAACATGATACCATTTAACAAACCCTATTGTTCCGGAAGAGAACAAAAATACATGGACATCGTCTGTCATTCCACCACCATGTCAGGCAATGGCGATTTCACGAAGAAATGCCACCGTTTCTTTGAGGAAAAATATGGTTTCAAGAAATGTTTGCTCACCACGTCGGGGACAGACGCCTTGGAAATGTGTGCGATGTTGTGCAATCTTCAACCGGGCGATGAGGTAATTGTGCCCTCCTACACATTTGTGTCGACCGCCATTGCTTTTTTGCGTGAAAAGGCCAACATCGTATTTTGCGACAGCACGTCGGACTCCCCCAACATCTCGGCTGAGTCGATACGTCCTCACATCACTCCCAAAACCAAGGTAATCTGCGTGGTACATTATGCCGGTGTCGCTTGCGACATGGATGACATCATGGCCTTGGCGGAGGAGCATCATCTCATTGTCGTAGAAGATGCCGCCCATGCCGTAGACGCTTTTTACAAAGGGCGGCCGTTAGGTTCCATTGGCCATTTGGCCGCTTTCTCATTCCATGAAACAAAGAACATCAGTTGCGGAGAGGGTGGTATGCTGGCCATCAACGATGCACAATACATTAGACGTTCGGAAATACTGTGGGAAAAAGGAACCAATCGCGCTGAATTCTACCGTGGCATGGTCAACAAGTATGGATGGTGCGACGCAGGTTCATCTTTTCTTCCGTCAGAATTCAACGCGGCTTATCTGTGGGCGCAATTGGAACAACTGGACGACATCCAGGACAAGAGGAAACACATTTGGCAAATGTATTACGAAGCCTTGTCGGAGAAACTGGACAAGACTCTGTTTCATATACCCGTCTTGCCAGAATATGCAACCAACAACGCCCACATGTTTTATTTTACCTGTCAATCGTTGGAAATTCGCGGTGCCATCATGAAATTTTTGAAAGAGAAAGGCATACAAACTGTTTTCCATTATCTTCCTCTTCATTCCAGCAAGTACAACCTCGAAATGCATGCCGGCAATGTGCAGGCCTTGCCGAACAGTGAACGTTTCGGTGATACGCTCGTCCGTCTGCCGTTGTTTTACGAACTGACCGATGAAGAGGTTCGTACCATCATAGAAGCCATATTGAGTTTCAAGCAGCCATAACGCTTCTACAATATTTTACGCACAAAATCCAACACCCATGCATCTATCCATTATCAGTCCATGTTACGGAGCCCCGACGCTGCTGAAGGAATTGACCCGGCAAATCACAGTTGTGGTCAAGGAAATAACAAAAGATTATGAAATCATTTTGGTAGAAGATGCCTCACCAGACAACAGTCGGGATATCATTCGGGACATATGCAACGAAGATTTCCATGTGAAAGGGGTATTCCTCAGCAGGAATTTCGGGCAACAGGCGGCGATTAATGCCGGACTGGACACCGCTCGGGGTGAGTGGATAGTCATACTTGATTGTGACCTCCAAAATCCGCCTTCCCACATCCGCTCTCTATATGAAAAGGCGCAGGAAGGCTTTGACATCGTATTGGCCAGCCGACAGGACCGTCCCGACAACTATTTCATGACGCAGGGTTCCAAGCAGTTCAACCGTCTCATAGGCTATCTTACTGACACGCACCAGGACGAATCCATCGCCGAATTCGCCATCTACAACAGAAAAGTCGTTGAAGCCATGAAGCAGATGGGCGACTATGTGCGCTACTATCCCCTAATGGACAAGTGGGTTGGTTTCCGTTACGCCAAAGTGCCTGTCACCCACGATGCGCGTACTGACGGCAAGAAATCATCCTATTCCATGAAAAAGAGGATAGCGCTTGCCGCTACCACCACCATCGCCTTTTCCACCAAGGCACTCCGGCTTATTGTCTATTTTGGCGTAATCATTACGTTCATCGCCATCCTCTTCGCCATAGGACTCACCGTAGATTATGTGTTCACGGGAGTCACCGTCAGCGGTTGGCTCACCCTCTTCGTCAGCATGTGGTTCATCGCCGGCATCATCATTCTGGTCTTGGGCATCATTGCCATCTATATCGGCAACATTTTTGACGAGGTCAAGCGGCGTCCCACCTATATCATCAGCGAAAAACTCAATGAAGCGTAAATGGATTTAAAAAAGTTATATTATTCCACATTGGGAGGTATTCATAAAAACGTCAAGTTGCTCTACTACCTCAGGGGACTCTGTCTCTTGATGGTTCCCCGGTGGTTTTGTCGTCAGCGTGCAAAGCTTGTCTTGCGCCGCTATGAGGACTTGCCCGTGCGGGATCAAAGTAGCATAGCAGAACGCGTGGAATACTATTGTCAATGTTCGCAGACGTTGGGGGCAGAAGAACACAGTGATGCGATTCCCGAATTGTCATCGTTTCCCGCACTGAAAGACAATAATTTCCGAAAAAGAAATTGTCCCTATGCATCCGCGTTGGCACGCAGAAAACGACGTTTGGCGGGTCCCTTGCCTTTCTTCTTCGATACATACGAGTACACGCGTTGTTTTCCTCAAACGATGCGTTGGAATGTTGAGGGGGGTGACGTCAATACCGAAATGCCCGTGCCTACCGTCACAAAGAGTCGCCCCATACCCATGGTGGGGCAGGTGTCCAACAATGTATTGCTTAACCTCAACAAGATCAGACATTTCATTTTTGTCCATGATCCTTTTCGTTGGGAAGAGAAACAGGCGAAAGTGCTATTTCGCGGTGTTGTGCGCGACAAGCCTCGGAGACAACGATTTGTGGAGATGTGGGCGTCGCATCCCATGTGCGACATCAAGGATGCTTGCGACCTTACCATCTATGACCATCTGAAATACCGCTATATCATGGCATTAGAGGGAAACGATGTCGCTTCCAACCTCAAGTGGATTATGTCGTCCAACAGCATTGCTGTCATGCCATGTCCGACTTGTGAAACATGGTTCATGGAGGGACGCTTGATACCCGGCGTACATTTCATTGAAATAGCCTCAGACTATCATGACTTGATAGAAAAAGTGGAATATTACGAAAAACACCCTGAAAAAGTCTTCCGAATCATGGACAACGCCCACCAATGGGTAAGCCAATTCAAGAACAAAGAGCGAGAGGAAATGATTTCGCTTCTTGTTATGGACAAATATCTTTATCATTTCAATCGGTGATGAGAAATACATGTTTTTTTTGCCTTGTCATTTTGACTACTTGCATTCAAGCCCAAAAATTTGACGATTTTTTCACGGATGCCACATTAAGGCTTGATTACACATTCTCCGGCAACGCTACGGAACAGTACATTGCTTTGGACGAAATGTTGACTTTTTCCCACTGGTATGGCAAACGCCGGCATTTGGCGGAAATTCCCATGGAAGGCAAGGGGCAGATTGTCGTGCGCACCTGCGATACGCATCAGGTCATTTACAAAAATTCCTTTTCCTCCCTCTTTCAGGAATGGCAGAACACGGATGAAGCCAAGTGCCGAAAGCGTTCGTTTGAAAACGTGTTCCTCATTCCCATTCCGAAGATGAAGGTTGATGTGACAGTACAGCTCCGCGACAATCGGCGCAAGGTTATTTCGACTTGTCAGCACACCATAGATCCCCAAGACGTGTTGATAAGGAAAATGGGTGTCCAACCCAATGGTGACATCAAAACGGAAAGATTCAAGGTTGTGCAGAAAGCCGTCGATGACGAGAGATGCATCCGCATCGCCTTTGTCGCCGAAGGGTACCAAGCCGGTGAAATGGACAAGTATATGCAGGATGTCCAAAGTGCCGTGGAGGCGATTTTCGCGCATGAACCCTTCAAGACGTTGCGCAGCCGTTTCAACATCGTAGCGGTGCAAACACCTTCTATCGATTCAGGTACCAGCAATCCTTCCGAATGTATATGGCTGAATACCGTTCTTCATTCTTCTTTTGATACGTTTTACATGAAGCGTTACCTTACTACACTGCACCTCAAAAATCTTCACAATTGTCTTGCTGGCATTCCTTACGAGCATATCATTGTCCTCGTGAACTCCGAAAAATACGGTGGTGGTGGCATACTCAATTTCTATAATCTCACTACCACCCACCACAAGTATTTCCAACAAGTAGTGGTGCATGAATTCGGTCACAGTTTCGCTGGATTGGCTGATGAATATGCTTACGAAAACGATGATTTTCAAATGTATCCTCTCGACATAGAACCGTGGGAAGCCAATATCACGACAAAGGTGGATTTTGTTTCCAAATGGCAGGACATCTTGGGCGTGAAAGATGCCAACGGTCAGGAGGTGTCTCTCCATGAAGGTGCCGGTTATTGTTTGAAAGGGGTATATAGACCAGTTCTCGACTGCCGTATGCGCTCCAACAAGGTCGCCTCTTTTTGTCCTGTATGCCAGCGTGCCATCAGAAACGTCATTGAATTTTATACCAAGTAGGGTCGTCTTCTACGGCATCAAGCCATAAACCTTGTCTCCACAGGTGTCAAGGTCTCGGAACAGTTCCTCGAATTTGTGGAATTGCATGTGGTGAACATCCTTGGTGACCATCCAGCAAAGGGGAAGGTCTCGGTACATGGCGGCGACAAGGGAAAAGGTGCTGGGAGGTCCGATAAGATAGTTACATTCAGAAAGCAGACACAAGTCCTCCGCAGGGTTGCCTGCCGGAAAACATACGTTGCTATCTCTTAGTTCCTTCCTGAAATGTTCCTTGTCCAAAGCCGGGTCATTTCCGCATATATATATATGAATGGTACGTGATGGGTGTTTTTGTACAAAAGATTTAATGAAGGAAAGATAGGTGTCATCATCGTAATAGTAGCGTCCTTTTCTCCACTCTTTGTAATCTCCACGTCGTATGTGTATTCCCAAACGCAGAGGCTTATTATCACAATTGCTTTCGTTTTGTTTCATGAACGCTTCCACTTTTTCCTTGATTTCCTGTCGGAACATAAAAAGAGACGCAATCTCCTCGCGATGTCTCAGGAAGGAATCATAGAATCGCGCATGCCAGCCGCTAACCACAATGTGTTTGTGTCGCAGCATCTTTTTTTCCAATGCCGCATGGTCACAATTTTGACGCTTGAAACTTGCCGTTGGCAACAGACGAAGGGCGGCTGCATATTTGGCGAAAAAATACCAAAGGAAACCAACATGTTTGGTATCGGATATGTGGAAATAAGGATATTTGTAACTGAAACGCATGGAAATGGTGTGTCTTCCATGGTCTTTTCCCCATGCATACACATGGGCGAATTGCAGCAGATTGTTGCACATCTGGCTTTTGTCGCGGGCAAACAACATGATTAGCGTTTTGAAAGGTCGTTGCACAAATGCTGAAGGTAAGCGCGCCCCCAACGCTTGGCATTGCCATGGGGATCGTTCAGTCCAAACAAGGGAACACCGTCGCGTTCATTGTCCTGAACGTAAGCAATGGAATCCGTGATGAAACCCAAACCATCCGAAAAGGAATAGAACGCAAAGTGAGGTACCCTCCCATCCAACATGTCTTTGGAAAAAATGAAATCTTCATGACCTATACCCATTTGTCCGAACAAGGTGGCGGCAATATCCGTCTGTTGTCCCACTGCGGCAATTCTCTTTGGTCGCGCAATGACACCGCCCGTCCATACCATTGGTATTCTGAAGCGTTCAGGGTCTGCATGTGCGTACAGTTCCGCATGGCCGTTGCTGTGGTCGGGCACTGCTATGACCAAAAGATTATCCCACGCGTCTGTATGGCGGAGACGTGACAGAAAATCACCAAAGCAGGAATCCGCATAAGCCACGGAATTGTCGAATGGGTCGGCAAGCCTGTGGAAAGGTACATCAAAGGGCTCATGGCTCGACAAAGTCAGCATGACCTTGCAGAAAGGCTCTTCTTTGGAAGTGTCAGACTTGACTATCTCTTGGAAGAGTCTGTCGAATACGATGTGGTCGGGAACGCCCCATTTGGAGGTGCGTTCGGACAAAGAAAAGTTCTTGTCTCCGATGATGTTCTCAAAACCTCCTGATGTGAGGAAACCTTTGATGTTGGTGAAATTCACATCGCCTCCATGGATAAATTGCAGACCATACCCATTTTCCCTGAGGTGCTTGGAGATAAATTGCAACTTGTCACATTTTTTTTGATATTTCATGACGGCGTAAGGGGCAATGGCAGGGTAGGCGGCGAGAACGGAAGCCACGCCTCGGTCGGTACGCCAGGCATTGCAATACATGTTCTCAAATCCTACCGCTTCCTCATACAATCTGTTAAAGGTGGGCATGATGTCCCAATCGGCGCAGGGATTGATTGCATGACAGAGATAACCGGAAAAACTCTCAAAAATCACAATCAATATGTTGGGTCTTTCAGTGGTCAATATCGTGTCGCGTTCCAACTTTACGCTATCTTCTTTCATGGTCATCAAATCGTTGAACACGCGTTCCGCTTCACTGTCCTCCATGAAATGATAGTATGCGGATTTTTCCTCTTGTTTGGTGAAAGAGTAGAGCAGACTGAATATGGGATTTACGGCGGCATGGTTCAAAGCCACTTCAGACGAGAAATAAGCGCGCCCCACGTTCATAGTAGCGACTGAGACACCTCCGCGTATGGCAATTACCAAAGCACCACTCAAAACCAGGAACAGAAAAGTCCGAAATATGGCTCTCACGACCTTGCCTTTTGTGCAGGCAAGCAAGCGAAAAACCTTGTCATCGCGATAAGGGTATATACTTTTGCTGAGTTTCCATGCACACCAAACCACGAGCGGCGCAGTTACCGCGCCTGCGGCCAACTCCCACCATTCGGCTTGGGAAATGCACACCCAAGGCGCATCGGCAAAATACAAGAATGGCGTATAATCCAAGCGAAAACCCCAATAGCCATATAGCACCACGTCGATGACCCAAATGGAAACAACCAAGGGAAGACAGACGGCATAATATGTACGCAATAAGGAATCTCGCCATTTACCCTTGATCCAATTGTGCAGCAAGGATGTGATAAAGGGAAAAATCATGAGATAACCACCTATGGTGACATCGTGCGGAAGGGAATGAACAAGAACTTCCTTCCAATCCTCCATGCGGTAACTGCCATATATATCCCAGTGGTACCCCATGAAAAGAACTGTTTCAACAAGAAACAGTGCAATGAACAAAATATAAAACAGCAGATTTTTTCTCATAATTTCATCATCTACAAGGCCAATCGAAAACCGACATTATCCTCAAAGCGCCAGTCGGACAGCATAAATCGGTTCGAAACGCGGAGATAGTCCTTGGAAGAACGCCAACTGCCACCCCGAATCACGTGAAACAAACCTTTTCCCGGACCTTTCGGGTTCTTTTGGGAAACAGTATCGTAGCATCCATAGAAATCTTCGCACCATTCCCAA
>DCGD01000110.1:9790-15983 GCA_002315195.1 Prevotellaceae bacterium UBA1787
GAGAAAAACATTTTCGGAACACCATGCCACCTCTTCGAACCGATTGCTTCCGGCGTATTGGAAACCTTTATTTCCTGCGCCTCCCCTTGCGGCGTATTCCCATTCCGCTTCAGTGGGCAGCCGGAAGGAACGCCCGGTGAGTTGATTGAGTCTTTCTATGAACAGTTTGCACTGTTTCCAGGTCACACGGTCCACTGGTAGTTTTTCGCCCTTGTAACACGATGGGTTTTTCTTTCCCATGATTGCAGTCCATAACTCCTGGGTCACTTCCGTTTCTGAAAGGTAATAGTCGTTCATCTGGACGGAATGGATGGGAAGTTCATCCTTTTCACCCTTGGAGTCACCCATTTCAAAACTGCCTCCCCTTACCCATTTCATGACAACTTTCACATCATTTACATTGACGATGAAATCTTTGCTGTTTTGCGCTTCCGACAAGGTTGGAAAGGCAAACACAAACATGACAACCCCGACAATCTTTGTTCCACTCAGGTTCGTTCGCCTTGTACACAATGCCAGGTAAAGCAGTCTCAGCCATGCCAGCGCAAAGGTGTAAACATCCAAATAGAAAGTGCGGTGGACGTAATCGTGCAGCCATGCGGGACAAAGTACGTCCGTGGGCAGAATGCAGAAATTAACGACCAACATCCACAGCAGAACCCAGTCGTACCATGTCCTCTTGTCCTGAAGCCAAAACGCAAGGGCATAGCCCGACAATGCAATCAAATATGTATGTGTTTCAGGGCAATCGCTGAAAAGGATGATAAAGCCCATCAACACTGCCAACACCTGGATGCGGAAACGAAAATCCCCCCATCGTCTGTAATTACAAAAGAAAGCCACCAACAAGAAACCGAATGTGACCAACTGAACCAAACGATAATTGGGAAGAAGAAAAGGCTTGAGTCCCGGTGCAAACAATATGCCGACAAAGTCGGTGTCGCTGTGATGGTTGGTTATCATGTCGAACATGCCTTGGTACATTGTCGCGGTCCCCTCTAAGCCTGCAAACAATGCCGGCAGCATCAGCAAACCTATTCCACATAGTAAGGCGTATGCAAAATTCCGCCACACTTTTGGATAGCAAAACAGCAAACCCAGTTCAACCACTCCATATACTTTGGTTGTTGCGCTAATCATGATAAGCAGTACCGCCCAAAATGGTTTATTTTTTTCTAAAAGAATGAATGCAAACAGGAAAATGTAGCACACTACCGTGTTGTATTGATAACAGAAGATGGCTTGAAGCAGCACCGACAGGAGAAACAGGAAAATCCAAATCCTATAAGGTTTCAGACGTGCGGGCAGCCACTTTATGGAAAGGAAAAACAGAACGTAATTACCCAAATTCCACACAAAAGGTCCCAACCACCACGGAAGGAAAAAGATGGGAGCAAACAACACGCTGAATACGGGAGAATAAAGAAAATAAATGTGAAACATTTCCGTGTATTCCTTGGTATAGGCGTGCAATCCCTGCCAAAACATCATGGTGGAATCGTAGTAGTCGAAATAGTTCGTGTTTCGGTGGCGCATTACTTCCATGAATGTCGCCAAAAATGCCAGGAGAAAACCAAGGATGAAGAGATTGTGCAGGGTGAAAAGCTGTTTCCAACCGTTTTCATGCTTGTCAGCTTTTTGGTTCTGCTTCATGTAGTCGGGAAAAGTGAGCGATGCACGATGCCCGGCATATTTTTCACGCAGTTCTGTGTAATTTGCCATTTTACTGTATGGGAGTCTTTTCTGAAGCCAAGGACGGTGTAACTTCTCCTTGACAAAATTGCCGTATGTTTCAAATTCCGAAAAACCGGAGTGGGTGTTCAAATCCAAGCTGTTCACAATCTTTTCCCACCAAAGCGTACCTTCTACATTGTTGTTTTTTTGGATGGTCTCATGCAGTTCCATAACCTTTTTTCGGTTGAAAATCATCTTGTGTGCCACATAAGATAAATCCGTTAGTGGCACGTTGGGTAGAAGATTTCTGATATTTCGATAATAGGGTTCATGCTGCTCGTAGCTCATGTAGAACACTGGCGTACCAAACGAATCCACAAACGTATGTTTTCGAATCAAAACATGATCGGCATCGATGCAGAGGTAATTTTCGCAAGTTCCAATGCTGCCTGACAATTTCAGCAACTGTTGGAACAGCCATCCGCTTCGGTTCACGTTGTCCTTGGTCACTATATTCAATTCTTCGGGACCAAATCCAAGTACCTTGGTTTCATCAACGAATTTTGTACCGTGATTTGCACAGAATTCAACGATTTCATCGGTATTTTTTGCCACGATATAGATGTCTCGGACGGGGTTGCTTATGCAATTCCTCACCCCTTCCAAACAAAGGGGTAGTATGTGTAGATCCTTGTTCGTCACAGGTATGACCACATCTATTTCCTTCTTGTCAGGAACGATGTCATCAAATTTCTTCCATGAAAACAAACGGTATCTAATCTCTCTTAATGTCATATTTTGCGGATGATAATGTTTGGATTGGAAAAAGTGTTCGGAATGGTGAATTTCACTGAGTGGGGATGTCTTGAATGTCCTGAAAGTTTTTCTTTTTCTTGTTGTCCGCTTGTTGGCTGAGGCGTTCCAACCATTTTTCCTTGGTCCGTTTCCAGCGGTTATGACTCCACAACCAATAGGCGGGCGCTTTTCTGATATTGGCTTCCAACATCTCGCTATACATCTGTGTCAGTTTTGTTTCAGGCAATTCCTTGGGATTTCGGGTCATGAGTTTGGTTTCTACCTCGTAGTAACCGCGTTTCACGCGCTTTACCTCAAAGTAATAGACATCCATGTCCAATTTTCGGGCGATGCGCTCCGTGCCGGTGAACATGGGCGTTTCTTGATGCAAGAACGTAGTCCAAAAGTGGATGTTGTTCCACAAAGGCACCTGATCGGCAATGAAACCTACCACAATGGGCTTGCCTTCGTTTTTTAGTCTCATCATGAGTCGGATGGACTCATTGACGGGAATGCTCGTGGCTCCAATACGTTCGCGGGTGTAGCCTATCAGTCGGTCGATGATTTTGTTTTCAAGCGGATGGTACAACTGAACACATCTGCCGTAGTCTGTGGAAAGCCACAATGGCAGTGAACTGATCCATTCCCAGTTGGCATAGTGTCCAATGTAAACAGCGCAGGAACGCCCCTGTCGACAAGACCCCTCAATCTGTTCCAAACCAAAAAATTTCATTCTTTTCTTGAGTTGTTTTTCAGATATGGACAGATATTTTAGCGACTCTACCAAGACATCGCAAAAATTCAAGTAAAATTTCTTTTCGATATACAATCTCTCGAACAAAATTTTTTCCGGGAAGGAATTTCCAAGGTTCTTTCTCACCACCTTGCGTCTGTAGCGCACTATGTAGTAAATGATGATATACAAAATATTCGATAGGGTATATAGCAACCACATGGGCATTTTGGACAAAGAGTGCCAAATACCCAAGAGTGTATAATAGGCTGCACGTTCCCGAAAATTGAATTCTTCTACATCATTTTTCATGGCGTGCAAATTTAGCAAAAATTGTGCAAGTTGCCAAGTCAAAAGTTCAAAAGTTCAAGTTTAGTCGTTTCAATTGTTGAGTAGAGGTGAAATTGACCAGTGTTTGCCTAAAAACGCAGACGTTTTTCTGAGAAATTTATGGTTATTTTTCTTGTGGAAGCAATAAACTTAATGGAGGAGGCTCCTGGTATATCCAAGCCTCCCCACCGTAAGAGAATGGATCGGATGTATTGCGGATGTATTGCTAGCGTTTGGCTTTGTCGGGGAGGCAGAGGGCTTTTATCATGATGTTGTCCGGACTTTGCTCTTTTAAAATTCCAAAGCCGATTGTTCCTTCGCGGTAGCACCACAAAGCACGAGAAATACCCATTTCATCGAAAACTTTCTCCATGTCGCCATGCCAGCGCAAGCGGTCCTGCATGGGTGCGCTGTTCAGACAGCCGTATTCACCGCAGTAGATTTGCAACCCATGACGTGCAGCCACATTTACTGCTTCTTGAAAATCTTGTCTTATTTTTTCGATGTCATAGACGGCTTTCGTGTTCCAATTGAGCGAATTCTTCAGTCCTTCCGGACAGGTACCTTCGAATTCTTCTTTTTCGACAACCAGTCCCGGATAGTGAACGGGACCGTTATAGTCGCGCTGGCTGGTCCATGATGCTTGATAATGGGTGAGAAGGAAAGGATTGTAATAATGGAAACTGATAATGATGCGTTGGTCGTTTTCAGGTATGCGCAAATATTTGACTTGGTCAAAACTCTGCCAGCGATTGGAACCTAACACGATTACCCTCTTGGGTTCGAGTGTACGGATGACTTTGTAACACTGAAGGGCAATGCGGTTCCAATCTTCCGGATTATCCGCCACGGGCTCGTTCATCAGTTCGTAGGCTACCATGTTTGTGGGATATTTGCGGAGTGTGGCACTGAGTTTTCGCCAACACTCGTAAAAGGCTTCCTGAGCGGTGGCTTGTGTGAAGAGAGGTTTCTCCGCGGCATTGAAGAAATGCGAACGTAGGATATGGAGGTCTACTACAACCTTAAGCCGTTCTTTGAGGCATTGGTCAATCGCACGTTCCAACAATGCGAAAGCTTCCGTTTCTTTGTTGCCTTGTATGTCGAACATCTGTTCTTCGTCTATTGGGATGCGGATATGGTCAAAGCCAAGGGACGCTATGTATTTTACATCTTTCTCCGTGAAAAAACGCTCGCGCAGTTCACCTCGAGTTTCGCTCTGTGAAAGCCAATGCGCAATGTTTATGCCTCTTTTCAGCGTAAATTTCTTTTTTGCTTGCATCACTCCGCTTGCAAGTAATGAGAGCAGCAATATGGTTAATATTTTATTCATGTTGTTTTATGGATTATTTTTTTCGCTGTAACTTGTTTCGATGCGATAGTGCATGAGGGAGCCAATTGATTGAAGCCACATCATTTTCTGTTTGGTCAAGAATGGCACGAAAAGCCATTGGTTCTTGCCGATTTCTACTTGTCCATTATAACGCTTAGAAACGGTTATAAGGGATTTTCCCGCGATTTCTATGCCTTTGCGTTGCAACGTGTCCACACCTAACTTTCGAATTGCTTCCACGAATGTTTGGAATGGATTGCTACATTCGATGGAACTGCCATCTGGAAATTTGACCATGAAATTCTTTTTCGCCATTCTTGTCTTAGGCATGACATCCTTTTCCTTGTTTTCATCGTCTTTGTATAGATTGGTCCCCATTTCAATCTTTAGACCAAGGTTTAACCTTTCGGAAATAATCGACAACTGACGATATTTGACACTTGCATCGCTGCCTTGCATGTTGACATACCAACCATTTTCCAAAGGCTTGCACCATTCTTTCAGTCTGTCGGGTACTTCTCTCATCACAAGAGGATATTTCGAAACATCTATGCCTGCCGTTGCCACTTTTTCGGGGCCAATGTGTTGAAGAACTTCCAAATATGTGATGGTGGCGTTTATCCTGCAAATGGTTGTTCCATCCGGAAATGTGACTGAAAGATGGCGTTTTCTGCTTCTTTTCCGAACTGTTTCATCAAAGGTGGAAATTGATACTTCCTTTTTCTTTTTTGCGCGTTTGCTGGCAAGTATGGTTTGGATAGCAGTTCCAACATCCTCATTCTCTTTTGACGCATCTGTCTCTTGGGTAATGGGTTCCCAATTTTCGTCAAAAAACGTGGTTTGTATTATTTTCATGATGTGGTATTTTGTTCGAAAGGTGGTGATAACCATTTATTTGGAAGAGTTATGCTTTTTCAGAAAATATATATTTGTGAGTCCGTATCAAGTGGATATTTTTTATTCTTTTTTGAATACACATTTATCTTTCAACCATAGAAAGTCTTAGGCATACTATTGTAAAATTTCTGTTTTTCATGCAAGTCTATCCAAAAATAGTTTCGATGCAAACTGACTGTAAATGAGGGTGTTTTGTGTTTATTTCAATTTAATCTTTAGAATGTTGACTGAGAAAGGCGCTACGGTGAATTCTACGGAATTGTTGGAAGTTGCACATTGTAGTTCCGTGGTACGCGGATATATGTTTTTGGGGTGGTCAAGCGTGTTTTCGTCTGTGCCGTTGGCTGATGTCAATTGGGTGAGGGTGACGGCGTTTCGGGTGGTTGTGTTTATTTTGCAGTTTTTCAGGTTTAGTATACCGGGAGCGTTTCCTT
>DCGD01000049.1:0-805 GCA_002315195.1 Prevotellaceae bacterium UBA1787
ACAAGGATGGTGTATTTACGATTTACGATTGGAAAAGGAGCAATAAAATCGTTGTAAACGGTAAAGTGTGCGACAAGAGCCATTTCGGAAAATTCGCCTTGAAACCCATTTCCCACCTGCCGGACACCACCTATTGGCATTATGCTCTCCAGGTGAGCATATACCGCTATATACTTGAGAAGAATTACGGCATACAAACCCAAAAAGGCAGTTTGGCCATCTTCCATCCGGAGAACAAACGCCCTTGGGTGGTCGAAGTGCCCTATCTTCGTCAAGAAGTAGTGACCATCTTGAAAACGCTTTCCGAAAAAGAATAGCGTGCGTATAGTTGATGTGTACTGCAAACCGTTTGATTTTACGCCCGGTTGCCATTGCTTTCAAATGCAACAGGGCGTTTGTGTTGTTTCCCGAGGCGCAGTGAATGTGCCGGACCGCACTCGCGGCGAACATCGCCCCTTGTTTTTACTTTTGCTCTTTCAGAGCGCATTTGCAGCCCTCCTTGTCCCCGGGGCGACGCCCCGGGCTAAGGGATTCAATGCCCTTTCAGGGCGTTATGTGTGAGTCCGCTATAAAAAGTATTTTTTGTAAAGAATGCGCTTTGATAATCAATATGTTACGAATACAAAAATCAAAAATTTAGACTTTTTCAAGGAGACTCAATTATATTAATGGTATGCAATCCGGGATTACATTTTTTTGTGGATGAACGCGGCATAGGGGAGGTAGTTTTCATTGGGGGAATAGTTTTCATAGTGGAACTCGTAGTTTGTAAAGTCTAAGACATTACATAATATCTCATCATAAA
>DCGD01000049.1:849-6675 GCA_002315195.1 Prevotellaceae bacterium UBA1787
CAGCTTTTAGGCTTTACAGTCCACTCGTTACACGACAGACCTACGCCACGCCGCCATATCTTTGGCTGACATATTTGTAGATGTTGTCCCAACATGCCCTGTTGTTTATGGGATTTGCCGGAGTTTCTTGTGAAGGAAATAGATAACAATACCACAGTAAGGAATGTATTTGTCTTCATTATCTTTTGAATGCTTGGCACTGTATTTTTCCATGAATTTCTGTAGAAGAGATTTGTTCCAGGCTTTCCCGTTTTTCAAAACAATCATCTGTTTCTCAACCTCTTTCCATGCTTCTTTGCGGTTGGCTTTGAGCAGTGGAGTATTCAAGTTGAGGATATCATTCAGTTCTTTGTCATATATGGGATTGGACGAGGTAATTTCACCATCACTTTTGTACGAAATGGAATCGATAAACTCAGGATCCATTGGAGAAAAGGACAAATCACGATCACCTTTCAATTTGTCACAATGTTCCGATGCCCCGATATGGCCGGGGCAGCACAAAACCATGTTGCCATAATCAAGTTGCAAGTTTGGATGATTCTTTCTGCTTAATATATGCTCCACGCGGTGATCTTCTTTTGTCAACAAATAATTTTTTCCATCCCTATCATACAGGCGGTCATTGCAAGGAATACGTCGCATACAGTAAGCACAGATATAGCCTTGTTCCCTTTTCAATGATTCTACCAGTTCCTTGTTAGAGTTGTATCGAGCGTTTGGAGTTCGGCGATACTCTTTCCATGCCTGAGGTTCTTCACTCTTTATTATCCGTATCATAGTTAATCCTCAAAGAATGACAAAGTTGCTTCAAGTCGTGTCAAATCAGGATTGGAGGAACTGCCTGGACGTTCCAGCATCTTTTCCAATGCGGTTCTTGCATCTGAATAATTCTCGGTGTCAATCAATTTCTCAACGGCCTTCAATTCGGCGTCAATGGCCATGTCGCGAGGGACTTGGTCCATATACACATCCATAATGGTTGAAGCGTCCAGCCCATACGTGTTCAGTTCACGATGCGTATATTTTCCGTCTTTGCTGTCATATTCCAGTTTGTACACCACATTGTCTTCGTTTGTCTCAACGGACGACATCACCAAAGGGGCGTGAGTACTGACAATGAACTGGATTTTTGGAAAAGTATTGTGCAATGCTTTCAGGATGCGTACTTGAAGTTCCGGATGCAAGTGTTCGTCAATTTCATCAATGACGACGGTGCCATGGGTTTTGACATAAGCCTCATTCCCATAGATAGTCTTATTGAGCAAGGCGCAACGGATGGCAACGTCCACCACGATGCTCACCAAGCGGCGATAACCGTCGGAAAGCAGGTCGGTCTTAATTTCTCTGCCGTCACAAAACAAGAAGAACACCCNNACCCCTCGCCGTCATTATGTCTTATATCGATATCGTCAATGATGCCGCAACCGTCGGCGCCCAAGGCACTCTTAATGGCATTACGCACATTCTCTATTTCTTCTTCTCCTTTCTTCGCCTCCCGCAATACCAAAAGGCGCTTTATCCAGCAATCGAGAAGTCCTTTTGAGTCAAAACTTTCTTTATAACCGAACGATGGCTTCTGTGGATATTTCTTGAAAATCGCCTTTTCTTTGTCAAACTTACGCATGGTATGAATATCCTCGGTGGAGAAAAATGCAAACACGGGAAGCGCATTCAACTGTTTCGCTTGACCATTTTCTACGATTACGGCATTAGCCTGCAGGGTGGTTGCGTAATTTTTAAGAATCTTCAAGCCGGTCACAAGATTGCGTGCGTTCTTCTTTGATTTCTTCTCGATAACCATGTCAGTATATTCACCGGTCGCTTCATCTTTGAAGCATGTAGGAATAATAGTTCCATCCGAAAGTTTCAATGCCGGCAGGTCTTCATCGCTCAAGTGAAAAGTGATATTGACAGGTTTGTCTTTCGCCTCAATGATTTGCCCGGATTTCACTTCCCTGAAGTCATCATCTTCCGCGCTTTTCCATACCGTGTTCTCATCGCTGAAACCAGAGAAAAATGAATTGATGGCAAGATTACATGCTCGCAACAAGGCTGTCTTTCCTACGGAGTTGTCACCTATCAGCAAATTTATTCCTCTTCTAAAAACCATGCGTTTCTCTTCGTAGCATCTGAAATTATTTATTGCAATCTCTATCATGTCGTTTTTGTATGTTTTCCTTGAAATGTGATACATCTATCTCGTCACTCATCGGCTTGGGAAGCAAGCGGTCGCGGGCTTCGGTAAGGAGGCGGAGCCGGGTGGAATGACATATATTGCGTATCTATCGTTACAATCAATTGCAAAATTCACAATACCTTATCCCGTGGTACTTTTTTCGCGGGAGAGGCCGAGCGCCGGTGATGAAATGAAATCATCTAAATTTGGCGACCAGCCATAAAATCAAAACCGCTCCCACAATAGCCGTAATTGTTTCACCTATCCAACCATAAGTTGAAATGCCCACAAGGCGAAACAACCAACTGCCCACAATACCACCCACAATACCAAGGAATAGATTGACCACACAACCACTTCCTTCACCTTTCTGCAGTCTGCTCGCTACATAGCCGGCTACAATCCCACTTATTATTCCGCTAATCATTGTTTCTTTGGATTAATGTTTTACTACTGTATTTCTGCCACTTAGATAAATTCAGACCATTCGTTTTCAGTCAAAACCGTCATGTTGGATTTTCCGTTTCAGCGCCGCTGGTCAAAGAACGATAAAGAACACAACAAGACCATACAAAAGTAGCAAAATAATTTGGAAAACAGATTTCTTTCGGGATTTTTTCCGTCGCGGAAAAGTTTTGCGCCATGCTTCCATCCGCCATCCAGCCACTCCAGCCGCGTAATAAGACGCCAACCCCATGGTTGTCCGTACGGCGGCATTCATCCGCTTGCGCACGAGGAACCATTTCTTTGCCGAACTCCGCATTGACACCGTCTCCAATCATGCGATGCGCCGTTGTGCGAAGCCAACAAGCACGACGCACTCATAGATGCTTGAACCATGCGTAATGCTTGCGCGTTCTTGAGTAATCCGGGTTGTCCTGGTTTTCGTATGCTTCCCTTTCAAACGAAATGTTCCTGTAACTTTTCGCGTTGCTTCCGTAATACAGCAGTTTGGCGAGCCATTCCGCCACATACCACAAATAGAAAAACACAAACAACATTTCCGCTTGTTGCAGTGTATGGATGTATTCATGGTTCAACCCCGTGGCGTTCAATTTCCCTTTTGAAAAAACGACGCCAAAAATGTTTATGGCATAATACGACTTTCCGAAAGGGATTTTATTGTTGTAGATAATCTTCATCAGGCCATGGCGCTACACAAACGGCGTGAGGAACTTGTAGAACCAAGACTGGAATCTTTTGCTCTTGGAACGTGATTTCCAGTATGCATCGGTCATGCGGACGCAGTGCTTTTCCTTGTCGCGGTTGAAGATGTGCTGCAGTTGCCTCGTACTTGCGGAATCCAGGACAAGCGCGTTCACCTCATAGTCGCAGCGAAGACTTCTGCTGTCCAGGTTCGCGGAACCGGCGTAACAGAAACTGCTGTCAACCATCATGATTTTGCTGTGGTGGAAACCTCCGAGATAATAATACACTTCAGCCCCTGCTTTCATCATCTGTCGCGCCCTGTAGTCCACTATGCGCGGTGTGATGGGTATGTCGCTCGTTTCCGACACCATGATTTCAACCTTGACACCGCGTTTGACCGCATTTTTCAAGGCCTTTTTAATCGGGCCGTTCAGCGTGAAATAAGGGTTGATGAGTTGGATGTGGCTTTTTGCCGAGTTGATGACGTCAAGGAAAGTTTGGCGGATGACTTCCGGCGTGGTGTGGGGTTCCCTGTTGACGATACCAATCGTCTTGCGTCCGGCGGTGGCGGTAGTGTCGCGCTTGAGTCCTTTCAAGGCGTTCCATGCATACGATTCCCCGGGATAATATTTCGTTCCGTGGATGTCCTCGCCCGTGACTTTCTTCCATGCGCTCAGGAAAATCTTTTGATATTCCCCGACGGCGTCGCCTTCTATGCGGTAGTGCACGTCGTGCCACCCGCCGATTTCAGGTTTTCCCACAATGTAATAGTCCGCCACGTTCATGCCTCCCGAATAGGCGGACTTCCCGTCGATGACGACGATTTTCCGATGGTCGCGGGGTATGATGTGGTTCACCCATGGAAAACGAATGGGGTCGAATTCGTATATTTGGACGCCGGTGTTTCGTATCTGTTTCAGTTTGGCTTTCTTGATTGGCCGGTTGTTGGACGAATTGCCGAACGCGTCATACAACAACCTCACCTCGACGCCTTCCTTCACTTTTTCGGCCAAGGCGTCGTAAAGTTTGTTAGCGATGGAATCATCCCTGAAATTGAAATATTCCATGTGGATGGAGGAGCGCGCTTGTTCGATGGCGGCGAACAGGTCATCGAACTTTGCCCGGCCGTTGTCAAAGAACACGATACTGTTGTTGTGCGTGAACGACAAGGGGCTGTTTGCAAGTTTTTTCAACAAATCAGAACGGCCATCCGTCTGGGCGGACAGTCCCAAACAACACAATGTCAGCATTGCGAGTAAACAATGTCGATACATCTTGGGAACCAGTTTAAATAACCGTACTGAAAGAATCCACAATTCCGACAAGATGTTTTTTGCCGTCTTCCACGAGAACGCAATGAATTTTGTTCAAGTTCAAAATACGGTCTATTTCATCAATGGGAGTATCTGGAAAAACCGTTTTTGGTTTTTTCGTCATGATGTCGCGGACCGTTCGTTCAAAGAATTTGCTTTGGTTGCTTTCCATGGCTCGGCGCATGTCGCCATCGGTGACAATGCCGACGATCTCATCGTTTTCCATGGCTATGCAAATGCCCAGCCTTCCCCGGCTTACATAAATCACGGCTTCACCCAGTTTGGTGTCAGGCGATATGGTGGGAAGGTTCTCGGTAATCATCACATCGGCCGCCTTGGTCAGCAGGCGTTTTCCCAAGGCGCCTCCCGGGTGGAACACGGCGAAGTCCGCCTTCGTAAAATGGCGCGCCTTGATGAGACAGCAGGCAATGGCGTCGCCCAACGCCAGCGTGGCGGTCGTGGAAGAAGTGGGCGCCAGTCCCAAGGGACAGGCCTCCCTTTCTATTCCGACGCAAAGATGCGCCTGGGAATATTTCGCCAAAAGGGAATTTTTGTTGCCGCTGATGCCGATGATGGGAATGTCGCGTTGGAGCATATTGGGAATGATGCGGAGCAATTCATCCGTTTGTCCGGAATTTGAAATGGCGATGACCACGTCGTCCCGGTTGACGACGCCCAAGTCGCCATGATACAAATCGAGAGGATTGATGTAAAAAGAAGGCGTTCCCGTGCTCGACAGTGTCGCCGCTATCTTGGCGCCAATGTGTCCGCTTTTGCCGACGCCGGTGATTAAGACCTTTCCCTTGCAATTGAATATGATGTCGACAGCCTTGTCCAAATTGTCGTCCAATGATGAAATCAAGTCAAGCAACGCTTGCGCTTCATCCCTCAGGCATGCGGCCGCCGTGTCTTTCCATTCACTCATAATATAGAAGATATTGTCTGTTCCAATTTATCCAAATATAGCATGTTCGTGCCATCGCTCAAGGCTTTTTCAGGTTCGGGGTGTACCTCGAAAAAATAGCCGGTAGCGCCGAAAGCCTTAGCCGCCAAAGCCATGGACGGTATGAATTCCCGGTTCCCACCCGTGGCGCCACCCAATCCGCCCGGCCTTTGGACGCTGTGCGTGCAATCCATGATGACTTGTGACGAAAATTGTTTCATTATGGGAATGTTTCGGAAATA
>DCGD01000049.1:6698-8301 GCA_002315195.1 Prevotellaceae bacterium UBA1787
TCCGAAACAATTGCCGCGTTCCGTCAGCCAGACTTCGGAAACCCCCGCCGCCTTTGCCTTCTCAACGGGATATTTCATGTCGTCCCCCGAAAGAAACTGGGCTTTTTTGATGTTGACCACGCGTCCCGTCCTTGAAGCGGCCACCAACAGGTCCGTCTGACGGCACAGGAACGCCGGGATTTGCAAAACATCGGCCACTTTCCCGACGGGTTCCGCCTGTGCCGATTCGTGGATGTCCGTCAATATGCGCAGTTGGTAAGTATCCTTGATGTCAGCCAGCATTTGAATCCCTTTCTCCAGGCCGGGTCCCCGGTATGAAGACATCGAGGTACGGTTGGCTTTGTCAAATGACGCTTTGAAGATGATATCCAATTGATATTTCCTGTTCAACTTCACCAGTTCCCTGGCAACGACATGCAATAAATCCATATTTTCTATTACACATGGACCGGCGATGATTATGGGCTTGTTTGGCATGGTTTCTTCATTTATTACAAGCAAAATTACATCAATTATTCCAAACAAGCGCAATAAAGAAAGCCTAAATTACCTTCAAATGTTAAAATTTGTATTTTTGAACGATTTCAATTTTGATTTTAACCAAAATTAATACGTTATGAAAATATTATTTCATACTTTTGCTATATAAACACATATAAAGACATGAAGAAAATCTTATTCTTAGCACTGTTGCTTGTTCCTGCTTTCGTATTTTCAAAGAAAGTAATCAATTACAAGAAATATTTGTCAGGCGCCGTGCCGGTAGTCAATGGCATGGTGACATTTGAAAAAAGCCTCAGTTTTCCGGGCATGTCCAAAACACAGATTTTTGAAAAGGCCATGCAATATGTGAATGGCGTGATAGAAGTCTCCGAACATCCGGATTATTCGCGCGTCACGTCGCAAAGCAGCGATGAGGGGACGATAGCGGCGAGCATCACCGAATACATGTATTTCAAAAAGAAGAAATGGGAAACCGATTTTTGTCATTTCCGCTATCAATTTCTCGTAGAATGCACCGATGGGAAAGCCGGCATCAAGATCCAACGGTTGTCCTACATCTATGATGAAGAACGCAATGCCGACAACGCCAATTTTTCCGCTGAAGGCTGGATAACCGATGACAATGCGCTCAAGACAGGAGGAAAGGAACTGAAAAAGGCGCCCGGCAAATTCAGAATGGCGACCATTGACCGAATGGAACAGCTGCTTTCGGAAATAGAAGCATGCATCAAAGGAAAATAGGGAAGAGGGGAAACAGAGAAGACGGAAACAGAGAAGAGGGAAACAGAGAATGTGTGCAACACCCGCGACTTGTTGGAAGCATGGATTACAACCCTCATTTTTCATAAACTGTCGGGTTAAAACAACCATGTAATACCCACCGACATTGTAAGGCAATGGCCTTTGTCAACACAAGAAATGACAAAGGCCATTTTTATGGTTCGATTACAACTGTATCTGACAATTCAATACGGCAGTACAGTCAAACACAAGAACCGTTTGCAAGAAATATCCATTGTTCCGAATAAGTTGCCGCACGTTTACATACAACAAAAAAGGAGTTTGCAATAAACTCCTTTTTGAGCCTCTTGTCGGATTC
>DCGD01000082.1 GCA_002315195.1 Prevotellaceae bacterium UBA1787
ATACGCTGTTGACGCTCTGTGCAAATGCACGTTTCAGGGTCATGTTGGCGCCTGTGAAGTAGCCATTGGCGTTGTGGGGTGCCCATAGGACATCTTTCTTTTTCTTTTCATCATAACATTGAATACCCACGTATTCATCCACTTGCTTGTCGCAAGGGGACAAGCCTTGGTTCATGGCCGCGGCATAGACGAAGAGTTTGAAAGTGGAGCCTGGCTGTCTTTGCGCCGTTACCTTGTCGTATTTCCATGATTGGAAGTCAATGTCACCTACCCATGCCTTAACGTGCCGCGTGTCAGGCTCGATGGCGGCAAATCCCGTGTGCATGAAGCGTACCATGTAGCGGATAGAGTCCAGGGTACTCATCATGGTGTTCTTCGGACCGTCATAACTGAAAAGCTTCACCTCGTGCGGGAGGTTGAGGTGATACATGATGGAGTCTTCGTTGCCATTGTATTTGGAAGACAGATGTTTGTAAACTGGTAGTCGTTTGGCGATGTCTTCAATGAAGTTGGGAATGACTTGGTGCGTTTCGTCCTGCCATGGTTCCAAATTGCCCCAATGGTTGTTGAAACGTTGCTGAATGATGCGCATTTGCTTGTTGACCGCCTCTTCCGCATATTCCTGCATCTTGTAATTGATGGTCGTGTAGATTTTCAGTCCGTCACCATATAGGTCAATGTGTTGTCCTTTTTTTTCGAATATGTCCTTGATGTATTTTGCCAGTTCCTGTCGAAAATAGAGTGCCTTGCCATCATAGATGTTCTCAACGTTGAAGTTCAGTTGGATGGGCGTTTTAGTGAGAGAATCCAATTCGGCTTTGGAAAGATGACCGTGGGAGAAGAGGTTTCCCAATACCACATTGCGGCGTTCCAAACTGTTTTTTGGATTTATCTTAGGATTATAGGTGGAAGTGGCTTTGAGCAATCCTACCAATACCGCGGCTTCCTCAACCTTGATTTTTGAGGGTGTGGTATTGAAATAGGTTTTTGTGGCCGTCTTGATGCCGTATGCGTTGCTTCCAAAATCTACGGTATTCACATACATCGTGAGGATGTCCTCTTTTGTGTAATAAAACTCCAATCCGAACGCAAAAATCCATTCCTTGGTTTTCATGATAAGCATCTTCACACCGGGAATATTTCCCAAAATGCCGTTGCTATATTTTGTACGCATGCGGAACATGTTTTTCACCAGCTGTTGGGTGATGGTTGAGGCTCCGCGCGCATTGCCCTTGAACATGTCTTTGAATGCTGCGAAGATACCTTGAATGTCAACGCCATGATGACTGTAGAAACGTTCATCTTCGGTGTCGATGAGCGTTTTGAAAAATATGGGACTTACCTCGTCATAGGTTACGGGTGTTCTGTTTTCGTTAAAGTATTTTCCAATCAGTACGCTGTCTTCCGTATATATTTCTGATGCAATGTTTGTATCAGGGTGCATGATTTCGTGAACGGTTGGCGATTTGCCGAACAGCCAGAATAGATTGACATATACGGCAAAAAGATATACGACAAATAAGAGAAAGGCGCCAACGCACCACGTTATCAATTTCACATACCATTTTTTACCTTTGTACAGTCTTTTGAACCAGCACCAGGATTTTTTTACATAAATGTTGACTATATTAAGTAGCAATTCAAGTTTTTCCATCTGAAAATATCAATTTTGTCGCCGTAGAAGCACCAATTATTCATTGAAACTCCAAATTTACATATTTCATAGGATTTGGTATCAAATATGACGCTTTTTTTTGCAAATATTAAGATTGCCATGCTCAATTTACGGAAATATCCATGATGTTTTCTCACCAAAGTTGTATATTTGCATTGAAAATCACAATGAGTCTATGTATTCGTTTTCAAAAAGCTTGTTTTTTCTTTTTGCAGTATCAGGTCTTTTGTCATCTTTTGCGCAAACGAGAGAGGACGAAGCAAGTCAGGGATTGCGTCCTATTATATGTCCTCAATATTTGAATGAAGGTGACACTGTCGTAATGTTCTGCCCGGCGGGAAGAATGTCCAGGGTCAAGGATGTGAACCGTGCGGAAGACACGTTGCGGGCTTGGGGATTTAATATTGTCAGAAGTGAATTGATACATGAAAATGTTCATGGATTTGCCGGAACGATTGAAGAACGGCGGGAAGAGTTGCTTGCCTTTTTGCGTCGTCCGGGGTACAAGTGCCTTTTTGCTCTTCGGGGAGGTTGGGGGAGTATGTTGCAGACGATGGACATTCCTCTTGATACCATTCGCAAATATCCTAAGTGGCTCGTAGGTTTCAGTGATGTGACGGCGATGCACTCGGCATGGTATGCTGCAGGAGTACTTAGTATACATGGTCCTATGGCGCAACAGATTGCCCCCAAAAAAGGCAATAGCACAGCCACCTTTTTGTTGCGTGACATGTTGAAAGGTTCATTTACCGCGATTGTACAGCCCACTACAGGACAACCATATCCTTGCAATCACATCGGTCATGCAGAAGGGCGATTGGTGGGCGGAAATCTGGCCACGATGATGCCCTATATGCTTACTTCTTGGGACGTTTTTCAACAGGGTGAGGATATCATTCTGTTCGTAGAGGAAATAGGTGGCGGTATCCGTGACGTGGAACGCAACATTCAATTTATGAAATTGCATGGTTTGCTGGACAGGGTCAAGGGCATAATATGCGGCTATTTCACCGACATGGAGAAGGATTATTACGGTTCGGCGGAAGAGATGTTGGAGAAATATTTCGCCCCGCTTCACATTCCCGTGGTCTATCGGTTTCCCGCCGGTCATGAAATTCCCAACTATCCGTTCATTCACGGGGCAAAGGTGGTTTTGGATGTAGAACAAGAGCAAGTAACTTTGTCCTATGCTTCTTCTTTTGCAAAGTGACTTTCCACGCAGTCTTCCGCAAATCGTAGAACAGAAGTTTCGTGAATGGGATTGAACCAAACGGTAGCGTTGTCATGGTTGAACCATGTCAATTGTTTTCGGGCATAGACGCGCGTGTTGCGCTTGATTTTTTCGACAGCCGTTTCCAGTGTCCATTCTCCATCAAAATAAGCGAAAAGTTCTTTGTAACCGACCGTGTTGAGTGCGTTGCATTGCCGTAAGGGTGAAAAGCGCTCCGCTTCTTCCAACAAGCCATCTTTCATCATGCGGTCAACACGTTGGTTTATGCGTTCATATAATTCTTCCCGGGGGCGCTGCAAACCGATTTTTATGACGCGGTACGGTCGGTTGTGTGTAGATTTCCTTAAAAAGGAGGAATAAGGTTTTCCTGTCTGCAGGCAAATTTCAAGTGCGTGGATGACGCGGCGGTAGTTGTTGCGGTCAATTTTTTCGTAGGTGACGCAATCCCGCTGCTTGAGTTCATCCAGCAAGGAGGCGATGCCTTCGGTGGCGTATCTATGGTTAAGGGTTGAACGAATATCGTCTTCGACCGTCGGGATATCATCAATGCCATTGCATACGGCATCAATGTAAAGCATGCTACCTCCGCTGAGAATCAGGGTAGGGTGTGTCTTAAAAAGGTTGTGGATGCAAGCGGTCGCTTCTTCTGCATATTGTGCTGCGCTGTAGTATTGTTGAAGTGACAGTTGTCCGACGAAATAGTGGGTAGCCCGAGCCTGCTCGTCGATTGTAGGTGCGGCGGTACCTATGGGAATGTCCCTGTAAATTTGCCGTGAATCGGCATTGATGATGGGGCAGCGAAAAAAATTCGCAAGCAAAATTGCCAAGTTTGTCTTTCCTACGCCGGTTGGGCCGAGTAGAACGAAAAGCGTATGCATGGAAAATTTGCTTGCGAATACTTAATGTTCTTCTATTTCGAAACCATCGAAATCTATTTCTGCCTGGTCGAAAGAGTCACAGTCGTTGTATGGGTCGTCATTTTCATCGTCAAACATGAGACCTGAATCCATTGTTTTTGTGTGTGCCGTTGTGGCTTCGTTAAAAGAAATCTGTTTGGGAGCTTTTCCTTTGGAACAGGTCAGTTTAGGATTTTTCAAGTGTTTTTTGGGGATAATCTCATCGATGTTCAAATAAAACATTCGATCATTGAATGTATCAAATACAAAAACAAGTTTTTGGTCTTCTTCGGTGATGAAATCCCGTAATACGGCTTTTTCCATGACATAGACATCCTTGTCGGAAGCGCCTGTTCCCATATCTTCACGCGTAAATTGGTCTTTCTGTTCCCAATCGTCGTTGCATGTATAAAAACTTGTAAATTGGTCGTCGCTGTAATTGCAGGCATCAAGAATGGCTGCATTCAAATCCAGGAAAGTAGTGTCTGCGTCAATGGTGATTTCACGCAGGAAACTGTCGGATTCGTCGCTGTAGAAAGATATTCTGTATAGCATAGTAAAAATATTAGCGGTCGGAAACAATGCCTCGTTTGGATGTTTCTATGAATTTTACGATGTATTCCACTTCCTTGTTGTCCGGGTAAAGCGCGCGGACATTGGTCAAACGCTCGTTAAGTGTCATTTGACG